>NZ_JBLVXX010000238.1:0-264 GCF_048283985.1 Enterobacter cloacae complex sp. 6730903
TCGTTACCTTCACCACCTTCTTTACCATCAGCGCCAAATGAATATAGATCAAAAGGATGGCCGTCTTTTCCAGGTACGACATATTGGATATCATTTTTCCAGCTGTCTTTAGGATAACCACCTTTCACATAACCACCCGGCATCCAGTTTTTTGCTGTAGCAGGTTGATTAATAAGCGCATCTAAACCACCTACTTGCATGGTTGGGAAATGCCCATTATCGAGCTTGTATTGATCTAAGGCACCCGCTACCCCTTTCAAAGTA
>NZ_JBLVXX010000239.1:0-263 GCF_048283985.1 Enterobacter cloacae complex sp. 6730903
CCGATACTACTGATCTCGACCTTTATATTCTCCATATTGATGCTGTTGACACCACATGTAGGCAATATTGAGCAATTGACCGTAATCCGCTTTGTTACAGGAATTTTTTTAGGCGGTATCATGCCAAATGTGATGGCTTATAGCTCCGAAATTGTTCCATATCAATCTCGTATTTTTACCATGATGGTCATTTCTTGTGGCTATACGGTAGGGGCAATGTTGGGGGGCGGAATATCAGCCTTACTAGTTCCTTGGGGAGGATG
>NZ_JBLVXX010000240.1:0-263 GCF_048283985.1 Enterobacter cloacae complex sp. 6730903
GTTTTGAGTTTGTAGTAATAATGCAGGGTGATAATTACGTGTATGACGCTCTGCCTGAATATGTACAGCGCAAGGGAACATGGCTTGTGAAAGAATTTCTAAACCCAGTTCCAGACTTTTTTCTGTAGATTGTTTAATCCAGCGAATTACACCGCCACGCCACTGACCATGTAGCGTTTCTTTCACCAAAATATATTCGCCAGTTCTTAAGTTTTTAGGTGCTTCGCCGGACCATTTAATACGATAGCCATTAACACTAATAT
>NZ_JBLVXX010000241.1:0-263 GCF_048283985.1 Enterobacter cloacae complex sp. 6730903
GTTTAAACACAGTATATTCCTGCGAATATATGCGGGGCTGGTAATTCTTGTTGTTTTGGTAGCTGTTTTTGGGTATTTACTGGTACAAATTATCAACTACCAACGCGCACAAGAATACCGAGAATCTTTAACTGATGGTATTTCTTATGTCATTAGTGAAGGAGTCGCTCGACAACCTGGGAAGCAGCAAAAAATAGATTGGATTTCTGACGCATCTGATTTGCTCGAACTTCCAATTTATTATACCGATGCAAGTAAGGTTG
>NZ_JBLVXX010000242.1:0-262 GCF_048283985.1 Enterobacter cloacae complex sp. 6730903
CAGCCCTGTCTCACGATCCAGGTATTGCCCCTGCATACGCAGGTTCTGAGAATATCCTGATACCTGCGTCTCGCTTTCCCGCAGCAGTTTGCCCCAGGCACTGTTCACCCCTTCCCAGCGCACCTGCCCTTCGCTATCCGTCATCCGCTCCGGTGTGCCGTTGGGCTGGCAGTGGAACCAGAAGATTTCCGGGGCATCAACGCCGTCAATACGTGCCAGCGGATCGTAGCTGTCCTGATCGCTGTAGACGTAGGTCAGCGGC
>NZ_JBLVXX010000243.1:0-262 GCF_048283985.1 Enterobacter cloacae complex sp. 6730903
GCTTTTTTTTGCATAAGTAAATCATTATTCATGACAACTGTTTATCTCTAAAAGGAATAAGATATCTGCGTTTCGTGATAAGTGGCGATAAAGATGTCTGGTGCTTTTGAATTTATCTTGGCAGGTATGTTAGTTGGCTTCTGTGTAGGTATTACAGGAGTTGGTGGTGGATCATTAATGACACCAATTTTAATTGGTCTTTTTAGGATTGAGCCGCATATCGCAATTGGTACTGATTTACTTTACGCCGCGATCTCTAAGT
>NZ_JBLVXX010000244.1:0-261 GCF_048283985.1 Enterobacter cloacae complex sp. 6730903
TCTGTAGGCACTCGATTAAATCGCTTAGAACGAGCTGCCTTTTGTGACTGGACCCTTTGAGCCTCTTTGAATGTGGTCATTCTTCACCTGCCTCAAGAACATCAGTTCTTTCACGTGCTAGATATAGGTCAACTTCTTCAAGCAAGGTTTCATAACGTCTTTTCGCCTCACTACCCAATACAGAAGCTTCCTTCTGAATTTCCCATGCTTTGTCATAGTCCTTTTTAGTGTGCACTGGCTCATCAGGGTCCTGTACAAAAC
>NZ_JBLVXX010000245.1:0-261 GCF_048283985.1 Enterobacter cloacae complex sp. 6730903
TAGTCATACAAAAAGTACCATTCGCAATACATTTGCCTATCCTGCCTTAGATAATTTTTTAGTCATGACTAAATTTTTAGAGGGGGTGTCTACCCCCGAACTGACGCAATTAAAATCCAAAGTCTTTCTCCCTGATTACAAGCTCCCTTTGGGTGACCCAACGGTAAGAACCGAGCTATGCTCGCAGATTTACTTAACTGCCTTGCGATAGAACGAATGAACGAGGAGGGAGGAGGAGGGAACGACCGACCGACCCGACCG
>NZ_JBLVXX010000246.1:0-259 GCF_048283985.1 Enterobacter cloacae complex sp. 6730903
GTCCAGGTGGGCAAAAATCTCCCGGGTGTCCGTAATATGGAGAGTCAGGATCAATCACAATACTACCCTCAGGTGTATGTACTGCACAGGCTGATAATGACATTGTGAAAATTGCTGCGGCACAAAGAAGTAATGTTTTCATGTTGTTCTCGCTTTTTTATCATTCTCCCTTTTACTATAGAAATGTTTTGATTATATTTCGATCGGTTTTTGGTTAAAAAATATCTTTTAGCAGCTAAATTAAGAAGAAATTAAGGAG
>NZ_JBLVXX010000247.1:0-259 GCF_048283985.1 Enterobacter cloacae complex sp. 6730903
GTTTAGTTGCTGTAAATGCTGACACAGGTAAAGCATGTACTGACTTTGGTCAAAATGGTGAAGTGAATTTACAAGAATTCATGCCATATGCTTATCCAGGTGGTTATAACCCAACATCTCCAGGTGTTGTTACTGGTTCAACAGTGGTTATTGCCGGTTCGGTTACCGACAACTATTCAAATAAAGAGCCATCAGGTGTTATCCGTGGATATGACGTAAACACTGGTAAGCTTCTTTGGGTATTTGATACTGGTGCAGC
>NZ_JBLVXX010000024.1:0-70311 GCF_048283985.1 Enterobacter cloacae complex sp. 6730903
GATAATAGAATATTAATTCTATAGAAGCTTCAGGATAACGTATTCTCATCCCCCCAAGAAAACATAATATAAATCCACCTCCAAAAATTGTAACTTTAGAAAGCTTAAGTCTTTTAGGGGTCAAAATAAGAATTGTCGATAGATATAGCAATACCAAAACTTTTGCACCGAGCAACAATAACATTGGTACAGAAAGAACAAAGGTCAACAAAAATAGCTTTCGATGAGCTATAAGTAAAAAACATGACGAAAAAAGCGAGAGCAAGGCCAAACGCCCTAAAAGGCCAAAATTTGCACCATCATCTGCAACTAGATAATCTCGAAAAGCAGAAATATTCCATAGTGTGCTAACGCTGAACTTTACTAGGATAACAGAATAAAATGAAACTATGAATATAAATGGAATAATATTTGGCCAAACATGTTGCCGTCCACAATCAATTCTTCCCATAATTTTAGGAGAAGTGGTTTCCCCACCAATAATCGCAGCAAGAAAGAAAGCCAAATTAGCATACAGTATAAAGTAAAACTTTGGTAAAAATTCATCCTCAGAAAAGGCTAATGCCAGGACGGAAGAAAGTAACCATAGTAATGCATGAACTACAGCTGGATGAATCCACTCAAGCTTGAGATAAAAACAAAGCAATAAACCGCATGTATAAACTATTATCAACGCGATTAAAACATCCATTTTAGCCACCTGTTTTCATACGAATTCCAAATTTTTCAACATAAAATAAAATTAAAAAATCGGCAAATGTTCTTAATAAAAATGCAACGGCGGCACCAAAGATGGAATAGGTTGTAGTCAGATAATATAGAATCGCGAGGTACGGGAAAAATTCGATAATATGAACAATTCCCGTCCATTTTGCATGTCCTGCGGACTGTATTTTTGCAAAGCAGATCTGCGCAACTGAATTAAAGACAAAACCTAATAATAAAATCTTAAATATTTGTGCCGCATCCCCCATATATTCTTTACCTAACCACAAGCCTAAAATCTCGCTTGAAAACATAAAAAAAGGAGTAGCAAGTAGTATGGAAAACAAAAATACCGACCACAAAGTACGATGATAGACTGAATGAGCATCTTTCGATTTCGAATAGCTTAATTTTGGAAATAATGCTCTTGCAACAGCACCTGGGAATAAAGATAATCTTGCGACCATATCAGAAGGCCCAGAATAGTGAGCCACAACGCTTGCACCAGAAAAATGAGAAACTGCAAATCGATCGACAAATCCCATGAGTGGCCCGATTATATTACTTAGGGTAACCCATCCACCGAAGCTCATTAGTTCTGAAAAAACATCCTTTCTGAAAATCCGTCGAAATTCTTTAAGGTGGCTTTCACAAACTTTCCAACTTATTAGTGCAACTATCCATCTTCCAGCAACTAACCCACATACAGCAGAGGTCAAGGTCGGAGAATATAGTACTGCAAAAAGAGGGAGTAAAATGATAAATGGACTTGTTGTGACTTGTTGAATATTGAGACTTAAGAATTTCTCAACGCCCTCAAGATAGGCTCTCCATACTTGTGTAAGCAACAAAGCCGGCACGCATAATACTAACAAACGAAGCGCTAGCGTCAATTCATTGAGGAGCTCAGGAGAAACATTCAAAAATCTTGCTAACGAAGGGGCAAAAAAATATCCAAGCAGAACGATAATAATGCTAAGCCCTGTAACAGCATAAAGCGATGTTCCAAGAATAGCATTAACTCGATTATCATCGTTTCTATGTGTAGAAACAAATCGTATAACAGCCCTCGATATTCCACCATCGAAAACGCTCGCATAGCCCATTAGGGCATATGCGATTGTAAAAAGACCAAAGCGTTCCACTCCGAGTGATCTTGCTAAAACCCCCATTACGGGGATAGCCATTAATAATGGAAGCGCAAGTCCAAATATATTCCAACTGCTGTTCTTAATTAAACTCATATAATTTTACTTTTAATCAAAAAACTCATCAGTGGAGCATCTTTATCCTTACTAGATAAAATAATATTGTCTTCTTTAGGCCAATCTATACCAATGTCTTCATCATTCCAGAGAATCGAACCTTCAGCTTCTGGATGATAGTAATCTGTTGTTTTGTATAAGAATTCAGTATTATCTTCTAATGTAAGAAAACCATGGGCGAATCCCTCAGGAATCCACAATTGGCGTTTATTTTCGGCAGAAAGAATAATACCGACCCATTTACCAAGAGTCGGAGATTGCTTACGAATATCAACAGCTACGTCAAATACTGCACCTGCGACACAGCGAACCAGCTTCCCTTGAGCATAGGGTTCTTTCTGATAATGCAATCCTCGAAGCACTCCTTTAGATGATTTTGAGTGGTTATCTTGAACAAAATCTATTTGTTGTCCGACTGCATCTTCAAATTTCTTTTGATTGAAACTTTCCATGAAAAAACCACGTTCATCCCCAAATATTTTTGGTTCAAAGATTAATACATCTGGAATCTCTGTTTTAATAATATTCATCAGTTAATAACCTTTAATGATTTTCAGCAAATATTGTCCATATTGGTTTTTTGATAAAGGTGCTGCAAGTTTTTTAACCCGATCAGCATCAATAAACCCTTTACGGTAGGCAATTTCTTCAGGACAAGCAACTTTTAGACCTTGACGCTCTTCGATGGTTGCAATGAAGTTACTCGCTTCAATCAGGCTCTGATGAGTCCCTGTGTCAAGCCAGGCAAAGCCACGGCCCATCATAGCCACGGAAAGCTTTCCTTGCTCCATATAAATACGGTTAATATCCGTGATTTCCAGTTCACCACGTGCTGACGGTTTTAAATTCTTCGCCATCTCAACGACACTGTTATCGTAGAAATAGAGTCCCGTCACCGCATAATTACTCTTCGGTTCCAGCGGTTTTTCTTCGAGGCTGATGGCGGTACCACTTTTATCAAACTCGACAACACCGTAACGCTCAGGATCGTTCACGTGATAGGCAAAGACCGTTGCACCATTTTCTTTATTAACCGCGGCATCCATCAATTTAGGAAGGTCGTGACCATAGAAAATGTTATCCCCCAACACCAGGGCGCAATCATCGTTACCAATGAATTCTTCGCCAATAACAAAAGCCTGTGCCAGACCATCCGGGCTTGGCTGGACTTTGTATTGCAGATTCAGACCCCACTGGCTTCCATCACCCAGAAGTTGTTCAAAACGCGGTGTATCCTGCGGAGTACTAATAATTAAAATATCTCGAATACCAGCCAGCATCAGCGTTGAAAGAGGATAGTAAATCATCGGCTTATCATAAATAGGCAATAATTGTTTACTAACAGCCATGGTCACTGGATACAAACGAGTGCCAGAGCCACCCGCCAGAATAATACCTTTACGCGTTTTCATTTCATCATCTCTATAGTCATAGGATGCCCATTCCCAGGCATCCCGATCATTATTAAATTGCTGTTGCTGTAAACCACTCAGTCAGCATACGCTTAACCCCCTCGTCCCACTGAGGCAGTACGAGGTTGAAATTCTGCTGGAACTTTAACGTATTGAGGCGGGAGTTTGCCGGACGTTTTGCAGGCGTAGGGTACGCACTGGTCGGCACTCCATGAAGCAGCTTTAATGCCAGTTCAATTCCTGCTTTGCGCGCTTCATCAAATACCAGAGAGGCATAGTCGTACCAGGTTGTTGTACCACTGGCAACCAGATGATAAGTCCCTGCCACTTCAGGTTTATTCAGGGCAACCCGAATAGCATGAGCCGTACAGTCTGCTAATAACTCAGCACCCGTAGGGGCCCCAAATTGGTCGTTAATAACAGACAGCTCAGAACGCTCTTTTGCCAGTCGCAGCATAGTACGCGCAAAATTATTCCCTTTACCGGCATAAACCCAGCTAGTCCGGAAGATCAAATGGCGTGAACAATTTTCACTTAACGCTTTTTCACCAGCAAGTTTGGTCTCACCATACACATTAAGCGGCGCTGTGGCGTCCGTTTCAAGCCACGGCGTATCACCATTACCAGGGAATACGTAATCAGTAGAGTAGTGAACAACCCAGGCCCCCAATTTTTGGGCCTCTTTGGCAATCGCCTCCACACTCGTGGCATTCAGCAACTGAGCAAATTCGGGTTCTGACTCGGCCTTATCGACGGCGGTATGCGCGGCCGCGTTGACGATGACATCAGGCTTAATGCGGCGCACCGTTTCTGCAATGCCTTCAGGGTTGCTGAAATCACCGCAATACTCCTGCGAATGGACGTCAATAGCAATCAAATTACCCAGCGGCGCAAGGGCACGTTGTAGCTCCCAACCCACCTGACCGGTTTTACCGAATAGAAGAATATTCATCAAGCACGGTCTCCATAGTTTTCTTCAATCCAGGACTTGTAGCTACCGCTTTTTACGTTCTCTACCCATTGTGTGTTCGCCAAGTACCATTCTACGGTTTTGCGAATGCCACTTTCGAACGTTTCCTGAGGCTTCCAGCCAAGTTCCTTACTAATTTTTTCTGCATCAATCGCGTAGCGACGATCGTGACCCGGACGGTCAGCAACATACGTTATCTGGTCACGATAGGAACCTTCCTTCGGCACAATTTCATCCAGCAGTGAGCAGATGGTATTTACCACATCAAGATTCTGCTTTTCATTGTGGCCGCCGATGTTATAGGTTTCACCTATCTTGCCCTGTGTCACTACGGTATATAATGCGCGGGCGTGATCTTCCACGTACAGCCAGTCACGAATTTGGTCTCCTTTACCGTAAACTGGCAGAGCTTTACCATCCAACGCATTGAGAATGACCAACGGGATAAGTTTTTCAGGGAAGTGGTAAGGACCGTAATTATTAGAACAGTTAGTCACAATAGTCGGGAAGCCGTAGGTACGCAGCCAGGCACGGACCAAATGGTCGCTGGAGGCTTTTGAAGCAGAATATGGACTGCTTGGCGCATAGGCGGTTTGTTCAGTAAACAGAGGGAGTTCAGAATCCTCTGTAACTTCATCCGGATGCGGAAGGTCGCCATAAACTTCATCTGTTGAGATATGGTGAAAGCGAAATGACGCTTTTTTATCAGCAGTTAACTCAGCCCAGTATTTACGGCTGGCTTCCAGCAGAACATAAGTGCCAACAATGTTAGTCTCGATAAAAGCTGCCGGGCCGGTAATTGAGCGATCAACGTGGCTCTCGGCGGCCAGATGCATCACAGCATCCGGCTGGTGCTCTGCAAAAATACGCGCCATGGCGTCGCTGTCGCAGATATCAGCATGTTCAAAATGATAGCGATTGCTGAGTGAGACACCAGCCAGCGATTCAAGATTTCCTGCATAAGTCAGTTTATCAACGTTAATAACAGAGTCTTGCGTATCATTAATAATGTGTCGTACCACTGCAGACCCAATAAAGCCTGCTCCACCAGTGACCAGAATTTTCACGTTTATTTCGCTCTTAATGTTTTCAGGAACAATGAATTATATTCCGTCGCCCCGATAACTATCGAATAGTATCCGGGGCGGAGAAAATGACAATCTGCTATTTTAACTTGCCTTTTCATTCCAAAGTAAATCGCAGATACCATCCGTAGGATTGAACGCAGCAGGTGCTTGCAAGAGTATCTCACGCACACGTTCATAGTCGAATTCGCAGCAGGCTTTGTCGAGATCGTTGAGAATCATACTCATCTCACTCCAAGGCAACATCACTTCGTTAGCAGTCCTGATACGCGGGTGCTGTGTTGCAGAGACATTGTCGCCGATAAGCAACTCTTCATACAGTTTCTCACCTGGACGCAGACCCGTCGTTTTTATCGTAATATCACCATAGGGGTTTTTATCATCACGAACGGTTAGCCCTTGCAGCGTAATCATGCGGTGTGCAAGATCGATAATCCTGACGGGTTCCCCCATATCCAGAACAAAAACATCGCCGCCCGTGCCCATGGCTCCCGCCTGGATCACCAATTGAGCCGCTTCAGGAATGGTCATAAAGTAACGCGTGATGTCTTCGTGAGTCAACGTCACCGGGCCACCTGCAGCAATCTGTTTTTCAAATAACGGCACAACTGAGCCTGATGAGCCTAACACGTTGCCGAATCGGACCATACTAAAGCAGGTTTTGCTGGATTCCTTCGCCAATGCTTGCAGTACCAGCTCTGCCATGCGTTTGGTCGCCCCCATTGTGTTGGTGGGCCGTACGGCTTTATCGGTCGAAATCAAGACAAAGTTTTCAACACCACAGCTTGCCGCGGCCTGTGCGCAGCTCAATGTACCAAAGATATTATTGCGCACACCGTCAATAACGTTGAACTCGACAAGCGGTACATGCTTGTACGCCGCAGCATGATAAATTGTGTCGACTTTAAATGCTCTGATTAACCTTTCGAGATGCTCTTTATCCTGAACGTTACCGAGGATTGGATAGATTTTTACTTTAAAATCCTGACCAAGATTTAGGTTACGCAGTTCGGAATCAATGGAATAGAGTGAGAACTCTGACAATTCGAACAGAATAAGCTGGTTTGGCTTATTTTTAAGTATCTGTCGGCATAGTTCAGACCCTATTGACCCCCCTGCCCCGGTAACCATCACTGTTTTCCCGTTAATATTACGGGATATCAGTTCCGGAATGGGTGAGACAGGATCGCGGCCCAGCAGGTCTGTAATAACGACTTTACGTAAGGAATCAATACTTGCCTTCCCCTCCACCAAATCGACCATTCCCGGGATGGAGAGCACTTCGCACGGCAGACCTTCCAGTGTTTTAATGACTTCGTTCTTTCTTGCCCGGCTTGCGCTTGGCATGGCCAGCAGAATTTTCTTCGCTTCGTATTTCTCAACCAGCCAGGGCAGTTTTTCTGGCGCAAAAACGCTTACCCCGTGAATCACCTGACCTTGCAGGGCACGGTTATCATCGACAAAAGCAACGGGGTAATATTCGTCCATCTGGCTCAGCGCAGGCAGTAATTGACGACCGGATGCACCTGCACCATAAATAACTACCCGAGTGCCCAGATTCAACCCACGATTCACCAACATTCTCATCCCAAGCCGTGATCCGGCAATAAGCAGTAGACCGAATGAGAAATAGATAAAAGGAATCGTTCTCGGCAAATAGAGGTTGGTATAGAACGCTGCGATAATAAGTAAAATGGACGATATGACCATCCCCATCGTTACGACCAATAATATCTTGGCAGTAATATAACGAATTACTGCCCGATACAGTCCTAATTTAACAAATATTGCCAGAGTAACTAAAATAATTGAGAAAATAAAAAGCCAATGCTCCGTACTATATAATGGAGTCATTGAATCAATACGCACCCAAAATGCAAACCAAAATGCGCACAACAGAAGCACAACATCTATAGAGAGTGTGATAATACGTTTTATTGGTCGTGGTAAAGATATTAAATAATTTAGCATACTAAAAACTGGTCGCCTCACTAAAGCTTGCATTCAGTTTATAAAATAGTACCAGCAGGACACACTGAGTAATCGTCTACTTTAGTATTATAGCCGCCCACTGTCCCCGCCTGGAGAAACGCTGCTTTCCCAATCACAGCGCTGCCCGCAAGATGGACACCAACACCTAAATGAGCGAAATCACCAACAATGGCATCGTGATCTATTGTCGAGTGGCTATTCACAATCGTCGCCAAACCTAATTTTGCGTTGGCACCCACTACAGCTCCCGCTAACACAACAGTTCCCTCAGCAAGGGTCGCCGATGGACTGACAAATGCAAAGGGATGTATAAGCGTTACAGGATTAATACCTAAGCCGAGCAGTTGCTGATAGAGCTGCTCTCTGACTTTATTGTTTCCGATGCCAATAGCGACATGACTGACCTTACCAATATGTAACTGTAGTTCGGAAATTTTTCCAATAATCAGCTGATTAATTTCCTGGCAGGCAGAGGTATTATCGTCGAGGAAAACGATATCCTTATATCCCAGCAGTCTCGCTGTCTCGTACAGCGTACGGCCATGACCACCCGCGCCCAAAATCAATAAGTCATGCATTGACGTTGCTCTCTTTGTCTTTAACTCCTGCACCACATTTCAGTGCAACAACGAGAAGCGGGAACCAGGCGATGAGCAGCCCCACAACACCATCAATTTTGCCTGAGGCAATAAAAAAGGCGAAGGGGAAAAGCCACAGCAGATTGACTGCAATTGCCAATGATGTCACCGGAACGTGGCTGCCATATTTTCTTGCGAGGATTTGGTAGCCATGGCTGGCATGTGCTTCATAGACCTTTTTACCTGCTACGAGCCTCCTCAATAAAGTTGTCGTGGCATCGACGATAAATACGCCCAGCAAACATAATTCTGCAATAAAGAAATGTGTATCTGCTTTCGCAATATGGAGAATCATCAGTCCGATAGTTATCCCCAGGAAACCACTCCCGGCATCGCCCATGAAGATTTTTGCTCTCGGGAAATTCCAGACAATAAAACCGGCCGCGGCACCGATAAGAGCAAGCGTCAGCGGATAAATACTTCCAGGCGCGTCCGTGTACTGGTTTACAACAATTAATATAGCACTACATGCGGCAAATGTTATTGCTTCAGCGCTGGCTAAGCCATTAATCCCATCCATAAAATTATATAAGTTCAGCATCCAGACCAGATATACACAGCCGAGAATCATACCAATCCAGGATAAAGAAAGATCGTAACCAAACAGCGTAATTACAGGGAAGGAACCCAGGAAATAGATGCCAATTGCTGCTGCCATGAAATGCATCAATAGACGCCAGCGTGCCGCAATATGACCATGATCATCAAGGAAGCCAATGATAGCGACAATTACACCTGGAATAAATAAACCCAGGAAACTGTCGAACGTAAGCGTATGGTTAAAATAAAATCCTACCAAAGCGACCAGGAGCGTCAGGACGATCGCTACTCCACCACCTCGCGGGGTCGGCACAGAATGAGAACTTCGCTGGTTTGGGCGGTCAATAACATTATGCTTTATTGCATACCCCCGCAATCCCCAAGTCAGTGCGCAGGAGGCTAAAAAAGCGAATATCACAATCCCATAATTCGTCATTATTTATTACCTTCGATATAATATTTCGCCGTTTTTTTCATCGTTTCATAAAGCGTTATCGGGGGCGTCCAGTTTAAATGCTCCCGGGATTTAGAGGCATCGACTTCCAGATCGCCAAACAGCTGATCGTAAATACCTCGTTTACCAACAGAAGAAAGCAATAACCTGAAGATACCCGTTGGGAAAGAGACCAGTTTCGCTTTAATGCCCATTCCTGAAGCAAAGGCATTAATCATATCTGCTGTAGAAGGTCGTTCCACATCTGCGAGTAAATAGAGTTGATTTTTGGATTTCTCATTTACCACGCATTCGTTGATGAAACTGACGACATTATCCAGAGACACCAGCGCTCGCTTGTTCCTGACATTTTTAAATGGCAACGGTAGGTTTTTAGAAACCAGTTTTAAAAGGCGCTGTATATTACCCGGTGCATTTTCACCACAAATCAATGCCGGGCGAACAATAGTGATCGCCATATCGCTTTCTGCAAATTGATTAAGCAGACTCTGCTCGGCTTCTCGCTTGGAAATGGCGTAATCAGAGGTGGGTTGTGGCTCCGAGGCTTCAGTAAATGGGATCCCTGAGGTGGCATTACCGTTAACGCCGATTGAGCTTACAAAGATAAAATGTTTAACTCCGCTGGTCGCAGCATCGCTCGCTAATTTCATCGTTGCGTCGTGATTGACACGGCGAAATTCCGCTAAAGCGTCCTGTGCATCATCATTAAGGATATGCGCCCTTCCTGCGGTATGAATGACAGTGTCGCATCCTTGCAGGAGATTTAACCAGTTGGTATTGGCTGAGATATCACCCAGGTTGTAAATGCCCTGTTCAGGGTTCTCCTGCTTGCGCGTTGTTAATATCACCTCGTGTCCTGATGACTTCAACGCCTGGACTAAAGCAGTTCCAAGAAACCCGGTCCCGCCCGTCACCATTACTTTCATTGACATCCCCTATCCGCTCAATCTGATATTTACGCCCGCACGTAGTGCAGATTTGCGTGAAACTGTCTCGTTCACAACTGTTCGTTTAAAATTCAATTGTAAATGCCAGGCACGCTACCGCCCCTGGCTTAACAGCTACCAGTGCACTGAGCGATGTTTGATTAATGATTTTGCTTGTCTGGTTACAGACAAAAACAGGCGTTAATTGTCGTCCTAAACGACCAGAGAAACAAGCACAAATCGCTACAAAGCTGCTGAGATTTGAATCAGATAACCGTATGTAATCATTAAAATTAATAACAAAAAACGGCAGTTATCACTTTGGTAATGTCTCAACATCCCAAAATGGTAACTGCCGTTGTTCAGGCCTTGGCAGGACTATCAGTCGTTAGCCAGCAACTTCTCAATCCGGCTTCTGAACTTCGCCCCTTCCTTCAGGTTACGCAGGCCATAGTTCACAAACGCCTGCATATACCCCATTTTCTTACCGCAGTCATAGCTGTCGCCGGTCATCAGCATCGCATCAACAGACTGCTTCTTCGCCAGCTCAGCAATCGCATCGGTCAGCTGGATACGATCCCAGGCGCCCGGCTCGGTTTTTTCCAGCTCAGCCCAGATATCCGCATTCAGCACATAACGGCCGACTGCCATCAGGTCAGAGTCCAGGGTCTGCGGCTGATCGGGTTTTTCGATAAACTCAACGATCCGGCTCACCTGCCCTTCCGTCTCCAGTGGCTCTTTAGTCTGGATAACAGAATACTCGGAGAGATCGCCCTTCATACGTTTCGCCAGCACCTGACTACGACCCGTTTCATTGAAACGTGCCACCATCGCCGCCAGGTTGTAACGCAGCGGATCGGCGGAAGCGGTATCAATAATGATGTCCGGCAGAACCACGATGAACGGGTTATCACCCACCACCGGGCGCGCGCAGAGGATTGAGTGGCCCAGACCCAGCGGCTGCGCCTGACGCACGTTCATGATGGTCACGCCAGGAGGACAGATAGACTGAACTTCTGCCAGAAGCTGACGCTTAACGCGCTGCTCAAGCAGCGCTTCGAGTTCATAAGAGGTGTCGAAGTGGTTCTCAACGGCATTCTTCGAAGAGTGCGTCACCAGAACGATTTCTTTGATCCCCGCAGCAACAATCTCGTCGACGATGTACTGAATCATCGGCTTGTCAACGATCGGCAGCATCTCTTTAGGAATGGCCTTTGTGGCGGGCAACATGTGCATGCCCAAACCCGCTACCGGTATGACTGCTTTCAAATTAATCATTATTTCTTCCACCTTAAAATGGTTGACGAATTATAGCTTTTAAACCTGTTTTCGCCAGCATGTTTTGCCGTAAATATGAAGTAATCCTAAGTCACCCCACCACAAATTACAGTAGTTGTAATCTGAATAGATCGCGATTCCGTACCAGGAATAGTCGCAAAATAGGCTGTAGGATTACCTGTGCGGCAGCGCAAAATTCAACCGTTCCGTATTCACCACGTGTTGATCGACCCGATCAATATCCACCGAACTCTGCCCTTTTTCATTTACCGCATGAATGTTTGCCAGCGACAACAGCGTCTCGTTTTTGGCCATAAACTTCCCGCGCACGTCTTTGCGCAAGTCGAAGTTCATCTTAAGCGCTGGTCCCGTCGCTGACTCCTGCATCACGTTGATATTACGCAAGAAAAGGTGCTGTGGCTTGTTGTGCAGCTCAAGCGTTGCCCGCTGCATGTTGACATTGGTGATGGCGACAAACGACGTGGCATTGCCCGAAGAAATCTGTATCCCGCGCAGCTTATAGGCAAGCTGTCGGTTATCCAGGCGAATATCGTTAAGTTTGAAGTTTTGCGGTATCGACAGATAATCGCCTTTAATCACGCCATAGCCGATTAGCATTCCGGCGCTGTTGACCATATCGACATTATCAATAACGAAATTATCACAGCCATAAATAGCTACCGTCGCGTTATCAATGCCGGCCTTTTTACTGAAGTCGGGGGTAATATTGCTGGCCTTGATATTACGGATCACAAAGTGTTTACCGTTTTCAACATGGACCAACTGCCGACAGTTGCTGCCGGTGATATTTGCCACCACGAAGTTTTTAACGGTCTGCTGTTCCGGATAGTCATTGTCGTACGTGCTGCCAGCCAGCCCAATGCCTATGCCCCAGTTGATCTTGCCGTTTGTACAGTTGATGTTATCGATCACGTGGTCTGAGATCAGGATATTGCGGTCGTTAATCGCCACGTTCCACTCAATCGCGTCACCCTGCAAGTGGCTGAATTTACTGTTGGTAATGCGCGCACCGTCCACCTGATTATGGAAACCCTGGCGCAGAATGGCGTAGTTGGCCTGGCTCACGGCAATGCGATCGATAAGCAGGTTACGCATCACTCTCGGCTTTTTACCGCCTATGTAGATCTGGGTGACGGGGCCGAAGCCGCTCATCGCCAGCCCTTTAATGACACAGTCGGAGCCACGCACGTCCAGCGTAATGTTATGCGTGCGCCCCTCTCCTTCCCCAATGACCTTGCAGCCTTCCTGGAGCACAAACCGCCCGCGGCCGTTGCCCTTCAGCGCACCGCGGATCAGCAGGGTTTTGCCATCAGGAATGAAAATGCCGGTATTGATGTTTTCACAGGTTAACCCGGCGGGAACAACAACGGTATCGCCCTCGGCAAATGCCTGCTTAAAGGCGGCGATCCAGTCGTGATTGTTGTAGCGATCGACAGAAACCGTCTTCCCGGTTGCCGCCCGCACAGCGCGGGGCGACAGCAGTGGCATGGCAGCCAGGACGGATAATGAAGAGACAAATCGGCGTCGGGTAATCTTTTTCAGCATACAACCTCAGCGTTACAGCGTTTGCAGCAGGCTCGCTAACTGGCGATTAATCACCTGCTGATTGAATTCTGCTTCAACTTTTTGCCGCGCATTTTGCAGCACAGGGATCAGCGTCTGCTGATCGATATCGCTGAACGCGGCCAGACGATCCGCCAGCGCCAGCGCATTGTTTTCAGGGACCAGCCAGCCGGAATGCTCAGAGGTGATCAGCTCCGGGATACCGCTGTGCAGGGTCGAGACCACCGGAATGCCGACCGCCATCGCCTCCATCAGCGCCACGGGAATGCCTTCCATATCGCCGTCGGCGCCGGTTACGGAAGGCAGCAGGAACACATCCGCGTCATCAAGCATGGCTTTCACTTCATGGCTCGGCTTGAAGCCCGGCATCTCGACCACGTCTTCCAGCTGATACTGTTCAATCAGCGTGCGCAGGCGACGCTCCCACGGCCCGATACCCAGGATGCGGTAGTGGAAGTCCACGCCGCGCGCCTTCAGCTGGCGACAGGCTTCGATGGCTACGTGCAGCCCTTTCTTTTCAGTCAGGCGGGCAACAGAGATAATTTGCAGCGGCTTGCCCGGCACCTTGACCGGTCGCTGGGTGAAGCGTTCCATGTCCACGCCCATGCGTGAAACGGTGATTTTCTCGCTCGGGCAACCCATGGTTTTCAGGCGTCCGGCCCACAGGTTGCTTATCGGCAGCATCATGTCGCCACGGCGAAACAGCTGCTGATATTCCGGCGTGTAGTGATTCAGCACTTCCCGACTGGAGATGTCGATACCGTGGAAAATGGTTGCGATTTTGCCGTCAATCACCCCCAGCTCACGCAGTTTTGCCGCCGTTACGCCCGCCGGGCCAAAGTGGGCGATAAAGACATCGGCCCGGTACGGCTGGGCCGTTTGCCCGCAAATGGCGGAAAGGATCAGGTTGCGGGCCTCTGCCCCATAGCGCGACATATTCAGCGCCCGCCACGTCGAGGCGCGATGCAGGCCGCGCAGCGTCTGCCCGGCGCGATAACGCAGTTTGTTCATTCGTCCGGCGGGTTCGTCCTGCAACCAGCGGGTTTTCGCCTCCAGCCCATACCGGGTATACGCCGCATGGGTGTTTTGCGTATCGCCCTTTTGCAGGGCGATAATCTCCACGTCATACCCCATATCGATAAACGCGGTGATTTGGTTCAGCACAAAAGTTTCAGACGACAGCGGAAATTTCAGTAAGAAGAAACCAACCTTCATTTCCCCTCCCGGACGCGGTCGAGTACGGATTTCACCATGCCAATACCTTTTTCGCGTTCGGCTTTTACCGCCACCGCCAGACGTTCGTTGATCGCAGGCAGCTGGCCGAGCGAGTCGCCCACCATCGCCCCCAGCGATCCGTCCAGCAGATGACGAATATCAACGGCCATTTCCGGCATACCGAGCTGCTGCATAATGCCCGCGGACTTGTGTTCGTAGTTGATGGCGATGGCTGGCGTGCCGAAGTTCATTGAGATAATGGCCGAGTGCAAACGCGTGCCCACGGTCAGGTCGCAGGCGGAGAGCAGCTTGCCCATCTCCAGATCGTTCAGCTCGTCCATCACCACGTGATAGCGGGACGGATCGTTCACCAGGTTGCGCAGGTTGAGCGCCACCATACGATCATCTTTGTTGTAGCTGTCGATACCGGTACAGGTGGAAAGCGCCAGCACCTGGTAACCGCTGTCCAGCACGCGGTTCACCACGTCGGCAAAGGCTTTCTCGTATGCCGCCTGGGTCGTGCCGAGGCGTTTATCGAACGGCGCAAGTTCACGCAGGGTAATGGCGACGGTTTTCTGTTTTGCCGCCACGTCCAGCCAGTGCTGTACCGCGTAGCTGGCCTGGAAACTGTCATCCTGATGATCCACCAGCCAGGCGGTGTCTACACCGTGCTCCACTTTGGTGGTGTCGATTTCGCTGCGCTTCATCATGTCGAGGCTGACCGATTCACGCAGGATCAGCGCGTCGCAGTGGCCGAAGACATAGTTCGCCAGCTGGTTAAACTGCGGATCCTGGAATGGCCCGACGCTGTGGCCGATCATAAACAGCGGTTTTTTCGCCATGAAGGTGCAGAGTGCATGCTCAAACTGCGGCACGCCGTAGAGATCGACGAAGAACGAACCGCCCACCTGAATAATCGCGTCATAGCCGGACAGCAGACGCACAAAATCGGTAAAACCCTGCGCGATGGCAATGTTGCGCAGCTTGCCGGTATCGGTCACGCGGGAAAGCAGCACCTGATGCTGGTAGCGGCGACGCAGCACTTTCTTCACGCGCCCCATCACGCCCGCAGCGTTGTTGTGCTGTTTCATCTGACTGTAGAGCGGATCGCCCATCACCGGGCGGTTCAGTAACCAGGATGAGCTGACCGGATAACGGCTCATCACATCCACTTCAGTCTCAGGCTTAAGGGTGTTAATTGCATCCAGTAAACCGCGCAGGATGGCGCTGTCGCCACGGTTGCCGCAGGTATGGTTGCCAAGAATAAGTAATTTCATAATGGCCTCGTAAAATTAGCCTGCGCGAAGCAGCGTTTTCATTTTTTCGTTACGGCAAAACTGGCGCTTCATCTCGACCACCAGCGCATTGCGTGACAGCACAATCATCACGCCGAACGCCAGCGCGCCTGCCGCGACCTGCACCGCAAGCAGCGCCGCCAGCGGCAGATGCCCGTTGAGCACCACGCCCAGGCCGTAGCTCACCGCAAGCGTCGGTAAGGAGAGATAAAACGGCAGCCACAGGCTGAGGATGTACTGCCGGTAGCTGGAGCCCAGCACCGGTTTGATCATCACGAAGTAGCTCAGCACGGTATTGACGATTTGTACCAGCAGGAAGCCGAGCGTCACGCCAATGGCGCCCGCCATGTGGCCGCCCACAATAATTGCCGGAATAAACAGGAAGGTTTTAAACACGTTGAACTTGAAGCTGATATCCACGCGCGCCTTCGCCATCAGCAGAGAACCAATCGGGTTCCCCACCGAGCGCAGCAGCCCCACGACGCACAGCAGTTGCAGGATCGGGATGATGCTGTTCCACTTCTCGCCAAACACCAGCGGCACGAAATTGCTGGCGACCACCATCAGTCCCAGCAGGACCGGGAAATTGATGATCCCCACCACGGAGAGCAGCTTGTAAAAGTTCACGCGCAGCTTTTCGGTATCGTCCTGAATTTTGGCGAACGCCGGGAACAGCACGCGGGTGATGATAGGGTTGAGCTTCATCGGCGGGACAACCGCGACGTTATACGCCAGGTTGTAGCCACCCGCGACGCTCGCGCCCAGAATGCGCGCCAGCACCAGCGTGGAGAGGTTAGTATTCACGTAGTTGATAATGCTGTCTGCCGTCAGCCACGCGCCGAAGCGCAGGTTGGATGAAACAGACGCCAGCGAAAAATGCAGCCCCGGGCGATAAATCTTACGGCCAAAGAAGCCGAACAGCAGCGTGCGCACGGCAGAGTTAACGAGGTAGCCGAGGATGGCGGTCATTGCCAGCGGCCAGAAATGGGCGCTGACCACGGTGAAGGTAAAGCCCGCCAGCACGGCGCTGGTTTCAATCATGCCGATTTTGTTGAACTCCAGCTCCTTCTGCATCAGCGCGCGGAACTGCTGCCCGTGCGGGATCACCACGAAAGCGAACGACAGGGTGCGCATCAGCGGCGCCAGGTCCGGGTTATGCAGCACGCTGGCAATCACATCGCTCAGCAGGAACACCAGCACAAAAACGAAGATACCCAGCCCGACGTTCAGCCAGTAGAGCGTGGTCAGCTCCAGATGGCTGATCTCCTTGCGCTGGATAATGGAGTTGGCGATACCAAAGTCCGACAGCGTATCGGCCAGGGCGATAATCACCAGCGAGACGGTCAGCAGACCAAACTGGTGATTATCGATAATGCGCGCCAGCACCGTCATCTGCACCAGGCCGAGGCCAATGATGACGATGGTGGCCATGGCTGACCATTTCGCGCCGCTGATGGTTTTTTCTCGTAAGCTCATCTTAGTACGCCGCTTTGTTCACGAAACCTTTGAAAATGGTCAGAAAAACAATCTTGATATCGAACCAGAGGCTCCACTCGCGGATGTACTCCAGATCGAACTCGATACGTTTTTCCATTTTTTCCAGCGTGTCGGTCTCGCCGCGCCAGCCGTTGATCTGCGCCCAGCCGGTGATGCCTGGCTTCACCTTATGGCGCAGCATGTAGCCTTCAATCAGGGTACGGTACTGCTCGTTATGGGCCACGGCGTGAGGACGAGGCCCGACGATGGACATCCCGCCGGTGAACACGTTGATGAACTGCGGCAGCTCATCAAGCGAGGTACGACGCAGGAAGTTGCCCACGCGGGTGACGCGCGGATCGTTCTGCGTCGCCTGGGTCACCACCTTGTCGTTCTCCATCACCTTCATGGAGCGGAATTTCCACACCATGATCGGCTTACCGTCCATGCCGTAGCGGGTCTGACGGAAGATGATCGGCCCCGGCGAGCTGAGCTTCACCGCCAGCGCAATGCAGCACAGCACCGGGGAGATGAGCAGCAGGATCAGGGACGAAAGGACGATATCTTCCACGCGCTTCAGCACGCGGTTAATCCCCGACAGCGGCGTGTCGTACAGTGGAACAACCGGTACCCCGTTCACCTCTTCAACACGGGAGTGGAGAATATTGAAGGTGAAGACATCCGGGATGAGGATCACCGAGCAGGTGGTATCCGCCAGCTCGCGCATCAGTTTCTTGATGCGGGATTCATCTTTCATCTGCATGGCGATGTAGACGTTATGAATTTTGCCGGCTTTCGCATCGTCAATAAGCTGTTCGTAGTTACCTGCCCAGTCGGACGGCACGCCGCCGGGCTTCGCATCGTGATAAATCCCGACCACTTCAAAACCTAACCACGGCTCTTTGCGGAAGCTGTCGAGCAACACCTGCCCCACCGGCAGGTCACCCGCCACGGCAACGAAGCGACGGTTATACCCGCGGTTGCGCAGCCAGCCCGCGCCAAAGCGGATCAGCGAGCGGCAGACCACCATGCCAATGCTGGTTAACAGATACCAGCAGAGATAGGTCACAAGACGGTTATCAAAATCATGGCTGAACGCCACCAGCCCTGCGCTGAAAACCAGGCTTAAGGTCCAGTTCTGGAGCAGCAGCATCAGTTCGGTGGTCATTTTGACGCCGCGCCATGAACGATAGAAATCGGTCATGCCGCCGATCATCTGAAACACCACCAGCGCAATCAACGCCATCAGCAAGTGCATGTATAAGAACGACTGCCCGCTGACCCAACACACCGCCCACAGTCCGCCGACCATGATGGTGATATCAGAAAAACGCTGCACCATAGAGATTAACGATGCATTCGTTCTCGCTCGTTCGCGCTTTTTTAGATTTGTCATCGTTGTTCCTTTAGTTCTAAACCTTACCCCTCGCCCCTCACCCCGGCCCTCTCCCCAAAGGGGAGAGGGTGTTCAAGTTCCCTCTCCCCTTTGGGGAGAGGGTTAGGGTGAGGGGTAAGGTTTTCTTTTTACTGATTCAACAGCGCCAGAATGTCCTTCGTTCGGGCTTCCATCAGCGCGGTATCGGCGCGGGCCTCCACGTTCAGGCGCACCACCGGCTCGGTGTTGGAGGAGCGCAGGTTGAAGCGCCACTGCGGGAACGCCATGCTGATACCGTCGGTACGGTCAATCTCCAGCGCATGAATGGCAAAGTGCTGTTCGACGCGGGCAATAGCCTCAGCGGGCTGCGCCAGTTTGCTGTTGATCTCGCCACTCGCCGGGAACGCCGCCATGCGGTCGCGCACCAGTTCGCCCAGGCTCTGCCCTTTCAGGCACAGCAGCTCAGTCACCAGCAGCCACGGGATCATCCCGCTGTCGCAGTAGGCAAAATCACGGAAATAGTGGTGGGCGCTCATCTCCCCGCCGTAGATGGCGTCTTCCTCACGCATACGCTCTTTGATAAACGCGTGGCCGGTTTTGGACATCACCGGCTCGCCGCCCGCGGCCTTCACCACGTCGACGGTGTTCCAGGAAAGACGCGGATCGTGAATGATTTTCGCCCCCGGGTTTTTCTCGAGGAACGCTTCCGCCAGCAGGCCAACGATGTAGTAGCCTTCGATAAACTGCCCTTTCTCATCGAACAGGAAGCAGCGGTCGAAGTCGCCGTCAAAGGCGATACCCATATCGGCGCCGTGCTCAATCACCGCGTTGCGGGTGTCGTCGCGGCACTCCGGCAGCAGCGGGTTAGGAATACCGTTCGGGAAGTTGCCGTCTGGCGTGTTGTGCACTTTGACGAAGGTCACCGGCACGTTCAGCGCCTTAAAGCGGGCTTCAAGTGCATCGACAACCGGGCCTGCCGCGCCGTTGCCGGAGTTAATCACCAGCTTCAGCGGTTTGAGGTTTGCCACGTTGATGTAGCCCAGCAGGTGGTCGATGTACTCTTTTTGCAGGTTAATCTGCTTATAGCTGCCGCGTCTGGCTTCATTCACCGGCGGGAAGTCGTTGGCCTCGGCCAGACGCTGCACGTCGCGCAGGCCGGTGTCGCCGCTGATAGGACGCGCGCCCTTGCGCACCAGCTTCATGCCGTTGTAGTCCATCGGGTTATGGCTGGCCGTCACTTCGATACCGCCGTCCACGCCCAGGTGGAAGGTGGCAAAATAAATCTCTTCGGTACCGGAAAGACCAATGTCCAGCACGTCGACGCCCGCGTCCTGTAGCCCTTTCGCCAGCGCCAGCTTCAGGGATTCGCTTGTCAGACGCACGTCGCCGCCCAGCACGATAGTTTTTGGTTTCAGGTATTCGCCGTACGCGCGACCGATGCGCCACGCAATGTCTTCGTTCAGCTCTTCGCCCAGCTTGCCGCGAATATCGTAGGCTTTAAAACAGGTTAATTTTTCCATGATGACCCCTTTTTCAGGCAACAGTTGGCCCTGACCATGTAATGGCCAAATTTATTTTTGTCATTCGTAGGCCCGGTAAGCGCAGCGCCACCGGGCATGATGCGGAGTGCTACACGCGCCCGTAGCGATCCTGGAAGCGGATGATGTCGTCCTCTTCCAGATAGGAGCCGGAACGCACCTCAATTAAGTCGAGCGGAATTTTCCCCGGGTTTTCCAGACAGTGCGTGGCGCCCAGCGGAATATAAATGGACTCGTTTTCACCGAGCAGCTTCACTTCACCGTCGATGGTCACTTTGGCGGTCCCCGCCACCACCACCCAGTGTTCGGCGCGGTGATGGTGCATCTGCACCGACAGCCCTTCTCCCGGCTTCACGGTGATGCGTTTCACCTGGTAACGCTCGCCGGCGTCGATGGAGTCATATTTGCCCCACGGGCGGTAGACTTCACGGTGAATATGGTGTTCGTGGCGGCCATCGGCCTTGATCTTCTCCACCACTTTTTTAACGTCCTGCACGGCATTACGGTCGGCAATCAGCACCGCGTCTTTGGTCTGCACGACCACCAGATCCTTCACCCCTACCGTAGTGACGAGGCCAGATTCGGCGTAGACGTAGCTGTTTTCCGTTTTGTGGCTGATCACATCCCCGTGATGGACGTTACCCTCCGGGGTATGCGCGCTAATCTCCCACAGTGACGACCAGGAGCCGACGTCGCTCCAGCCCGCATCCATCGGTACCACTACCGCATCTGCCGTACGTTCCATCACCGCATAGTCAATGGACTCTTCCGGACAGGCGAGGAAAGCTTCTTCGTCCACGCGGATAAAATCGAGATCCGGATCCACCACCGCCATCGCTTTTTCGCAGGCGCGTAAGATATCCGGGCGATATTTTTCCAGCTCTTCCAGGTAGCGACCGGCGCGGAACAGGAACATACCGCTGTTCCAGTAGTATTCACCGCTGGCGACGTACGCCTGCGCGGTTTCCAGATTCGGTTTTTCGACAAACTGCGCCACGTCAAAGGCCACGCTGTCGCCTTCACCCGGCGTAACGCTGCCGCGGCGAATATAGCCATAGCCGGTTTCTGGCAGATCCGGCACGATGCCGAAGGTCACCAGCTTGCCGTTCTCAGCGTAAGGAATCGCGGCGCGTACCGCATCGCGGAAGGCCTCTTCCTGCTGGATGACGTGGTCAGCCGCCAGCACCAGCATCAGCGGGTCGCAGTCCGGGCTGCTGCGTTTTGCCGCCAGCGCCGCGAGGGCAATGGCAGGCGCCGTGTTACGTCCGGCAGGCTCCAGAATGATATTTTCGGTCAGTTTGTTCAGCTGGCGCAGCTGCTCGGCAACGATAAAGCGGTGCTGTTCGTTACAGATCACCACCGGGCTTTCACACTCCACGCCGTGCAGACGATTAACCGTCGTTTGCAGCATGGTGAGGTCGCCTTTCAGGCACAGGAATTGTTTTGGATAAAGCACGCGGGACAGTGGCCACAACCGGCTCCCGGATCCACCCGCCATTACGACCGGATACAAAGTGGTTTGACTCATGATTTATCCCCGTATATCTGCAATAAATTGGCTCAGCACGTTCTCTTTCTCGAGCGTGCGTTCGGCATATTCACGTGCCACCGTGTTCTCTTTTGGCATGGCGAGTGCCTGCTCAATTCCGGTCACCAGCGCAGGAACCGATTCCGGCTCCACGCAAACGGCAATGCCCGGGTAGCTGTTGCACAGCTGGCCTAATTCTGTTGCGGCTTCTGCCGTAATCACCGCGTTTCCGCCCACTGCCAGAATGTTGGTCAGCTTGGATGGCAGCACCGCATCCGCCGCGCCGCGTTTTTGCACCACCAGATGGCAATCCGCCATTTTCAGCAGCGCGGGCAGCGCGTCATAAGACTGAAGCGGGAAGAAGCGGATGTTGGTCAGTCCGCGCTCGCTGGCCATTTTTTCCAGCCGCGCTTTACCGCCGCCCTGCCCGACTATCACGAACATCCACGGGTGTTCGCTCAGCTGAAGCGCGGCGTCAATCACGCTCTCCAGCCCCTGTTTTTCGCCGATGTTGCCTGAGTAAAGAATGATTTTTTGCTCAGCAGGCAACCCGAGCTGCGCGCGTAACGCCTGCGCATCCTGGTCTGTCACATCGCGGAAGCGCGCCACTTCGGACCAGTTCGGAAAGAAGATCACTTTTTCCGCCGGGACGCCCTTCTCCTGCGCCTTGTTCATCATCGAGCGCGAGATGGTCGAGACGTAATCCACGTTGTGCAGGCCGCTGCGCTCAAAGGCGCTGGCGAGCTTCGCCACCTTGCCGCCCTTGCCTTTCCCCGCCATCCCCAGCCCGAGCATGGCGTCCACTTCATAATCCTGAATGTGCAGCAGGGTGCGCGCGCCGGAGAGTTTTCCCAGCAGGCGCATGCCTGGAGTGCAGAACAGCGTCGGCACCACGCCGATGATGCGATCCGGCTTCCAGCGACGCTGCGCCATCAGCGGGAAGAAACTGCTCAGGGCAAAGCTGCCCAGATGAATTAAACGTTTCAGCGTCGAGGGCTGTTTCGGCACGTAGAGCGGGCAGCGCCAGACGGTCGCGGCGCCCTCTTCGCGGCGGTAGCGCCAGCTGGAATAGCGTTCGCCTACCTTCCACTCCGGGTAATACGGCGGGGCAGTAATCACCCGCACGTCATGTCCCTGGCTCGCCATCCACTCGACCATCTCGCCGGTGTATTTCCCGATACCGGTAAGCTCCGGCGAGTAGTTAATTCCGTAGACGAGGATTTTCATAGACCTGGCACCTCGGCCTGACGTTCCGCAAGGAAGTACGCCCGACTGTTGTCATGGACGTTGTCGCTTGCCAGCAGCGCCTCTGGCGTTAACCAGCGGTAATCGTCATGCTGAGAATCAGGCAGACGCAGGTCTGCCTCACTCACCTTCAGGCGGAACCCCAGCACGACGTAGTGCGTGGTGAACCCGGTGCCTGAAAAGTTATCGTCATAGAAGTGCTGCCAGACCCCGTAAAACTGGCCCGCTGCCATCGGCAGTTGCAGGCCCAGTTCCGCCAGAGTGAGACGCTCAAACGCATCGGTAAGCGTCTCATCCTTCTGCACGCGCCCGCCGGGCACGAACCAGAAGCCCTGTGCAGGACGATTGGTTCGTTTCCCCAGCAAGAACTCGCCGCGTTCGTTCTCCACGATCAAATCAATTGAGATCAGCGGAGTGGAACGCACTACCGTGGCAAAATCTTCCTGACTTAAAAACATCATTACCCCCGGAAGCGGTGCTGGTTTTCCAGGAACCACTGGTAGGTGCTGGCCAGCCCCTGCTCCAGTGAGACCTCGTGATACCAGCCCAGCTGATGCAGACGGGTCACGTCCAGCAGCTTGCGCGGCGTGCCGTCCGGTTTGGTGGCGTCAAACACCACGCGTCCTTTGTAGCCCACCACCTGCGCGATGGTCTGCGCCAGCTCGCGAATGGTGCAGTCCACGCCGGTCCCGACGTTAATGTGCGACAGCATCGGCTCGGTGTTTTCCTGCCACACCTCGCGATCCAGCTCCATGACGTGAATGCTGGCCGCAGCCATGTCGTCCACATGCAGGAACTCGCGCATTGGCGTACCGCTGCCCCACACCACCACGTCCGGGGCGTTTTCGGCAGTCGCCTCGTGGAAACGACGCAGCAGCGCCGGGATCACGTGCGAATTGCTCGGGTGGAAGTTGTCGTGCGGTCCGTACAGGTTGGTCGGCATCACCGAGCGATAGTCGCGGTTATACTGACGGTTGTAGGATTCACACAGTTTGATCCCGGCAATTTTGGCAATCGCATACGGCTCGTTGGTGGCCTCAAGCGTGCCCTGCAACAGTTCGCTCTCGGCGATCGGCTGCTTCGCCATTTTCGGGTAGATACAGGATGAGCCGAGGAACAGCAGCTTATTCACGTTGTGCAGATGCGCCGCGTGAATGATGTTGCTCTCAATCATCATGTTCTCGTAGATGAAATCCGCCGGATAGGTGTTGTTAGCGACAATGCCGCCCACCTTCGCCGCCGCCAGGTACACCTGGTCGATACGTTCGCTGGCGAAGAAGTCCTGCACCGCAAGGCTATCAAGCAGGTTCAGCTCGTCGCGGGTGCGAACAATCACCTCAACGTCGCCGCGCTGTTCCAGCTGGCGAACAATCGCGGAACCCACCATTCCGCGATGACCGGCGACAAAAATACGTTGTTTTGTCATTCTCAGGACTCCAGCGCGATGGCAACCTCGTAGCCATGAGACTTGAGCAGGGAGTGTTTTTTCGCTGCTTCAAGATCTTTGGCCACCATCTCGGATACCATTTCTTGCAGGGTGGTTTCTGGTTTCCAGCCCAGCTTCTCATGCGCTTTGGTTGGGTCGCCCAGCAGGGTTTCCACTTCAGCAGGACGGAAGTAACGCGGATCAACCTGGACAATCACGTCGCCTGGCTTCACGCCCGGTGCGTCGTGGCCGGTCACGGAAACAACGATACCCCTCTCTTCCACGCCGGTGCCTTCGAAGCGCAGCTTGATGCCCAGCTGTGCCGCAGCCATCTCAACGAACTGACGCACGGAGTACTGTACGCCGGTCGCGATCACGAAGTCTTCTGGCTGTTCCTGCTGCAACATCATCCATTGCATTTTCACGTAGTCTTTCGCATGGCCCCAGTCACGCAGGGAATCCATGTTGCCGAGGTGCAGGCAAGACTCCAGGCCCTGAGCGATGTTGGCGATCGCGCGGGTGATTTTGCGGGTCACGAAGGTTTCGCCGCGACGCGGAGATTCGTGGTTGAACAGAATGCCGTTACAGGCGTACATGCCGTAGGATTCACGGTAGTTCACGGTGATCCAGTAAGCGTACAGTTTCGCCACAGCGTACGGAGAACGCGGGTAGAACGGGGTGGTCTCTTTCTGCGGAATTTCCTGCACCAGACCGTACAGCTCAGAGGTAGATGCCTGGTAGAAGCGGGTTTTCTTCTCAAGACCAAGGAAGCGAATCGCTTCCAGCAGACGCAGCGTACCCATCGCATCCACGTCAGCGGTGTACTCCGGGGACTCGAAGGAAACCGCAACGTGGCTCATCGCCCCCAGGTTGTACACTTCATCCGGCTGTACTTCTTGCAGGATGCGGGTCAGGTTGGAGGTATCGGTCAGGTCGCCGTAGTGCAGATGGAATTTCGGGTTTGCCGCATGCGGATCCTGGTAAATGTGATCGACACGCTCGGTGTTGAATGAAGAGGCACGACGCTTAATACCGTGAACTTCATACCCTTTTTCCAGCAGCAATTCTGCCAGGTAAGAACCATCTTGTCCGGTAACGCCGGTGATGAGAGCGACTTTAGACATGTTTATATTCCTCTGTACTTATCAAAGTTTTTCAGTTTCAACGCGTTCGCGTATCACCACTGCGGGGTTGCCACGGCAAATTTTATTTGCCGGAAGCGATTTAAAAACGCTGCTGCGGGCACCGACTACCGTGCCATCGCCAACAGAAACACCGGGTGCAACAAAGACGTCTGTTGCCAGCCAGCATTTTTCACCGATCACAACAGGCGAAGCGGTAATATCAAAATGCGGGCTCATAAAATCGTGGCTGCCGGTGCACAAATAACACTTCTGTGAAACCACCGAATTTGCGCCAATCGTAATCTCGCCAAGGGTATATAACACCGCGTCATCCCCAACCCAGGCGTAATCCCCAAGCGTTAATTTCCAGGGATAAGTAATTTTCACCGAAGGTCGAATGACTACGTTTTTTCCTATTTTTGCGCCAAACAGACGCAGTAAAAATGCGCGCCAGCGGTACAGTATTTGCGGCGACCAGGCAAATAACGTTGCCTGTACAGCCCACCACAGTTGAACTTTAATACCGCTCCCGCCCCGAAAACCTTTCGGCACGGAGAATCCATTTAATTCCTGCATTACGTTTCCTTATATCTCAGGCTTTGTTATATAAGGCTTTCGCTTTACCCGTCGTTTTCAGACGTAAGAAATAAGATAATTCCGCCCAGAACCCCGGCACGCGTAATATTTTACGCTGCACGTTTTTGGCATCCTGGCACAGTTCCAGATTATTCGAGGTTGACACGCCACCCATTGAAAATTCAGATACCAGTCCTTTAATTCGACGGAACGGGTAGCCAGATTTGTACAGGCTGGCGGCCAGGGCATAATCTGATGACACTTTATAGCGCAAATCGTAAGGCTGTTTTTTCAGGCCGCTCATTGGGAAGAAAATAGCCTGATGACTGGCCGGCAGGCTGTGGTAGATATACCAGCCTGGTTTCGCGCCGCGCAGCACTTTTTTCCCCTCGCCGAAATCAAGCAGCGCATCACCGATAAACATGGCATCTTCTTTCTGGCGCGCCAGCTGACGGGCAAACAGCGCCACATCTTCATGGAACACATCGCCGGAATTGAGGAAGATCGCGTAACGCCCCTGCGCCATGTTGATGCCTTTATTCATGGCATCGTAAATACCTTTATCTTTCTCGCTGATGTAACGTAAGTTGAACTCACCGTTGAGTTTTTCCAGGAACTCCGCCGTGCCGTCGTTCGAGCCGCCATCGACCACGATCCACTCAAATGTGAGGCTCGGATCGCGCGCCAGGTTGCGCAGCGAGCGCCAGGTTTTTACCACCCCTTCGTAGTTACGAAAGGCGACAGTAATGACGCTAAGAAACATAAATCACCTCATTTCGTCATACGCTCGTAATATTCAGCGCTTTGCGCAAAATAAACGGACATACAATTAAGAATGCATATTCCGGGCTAAATATTGACCCGGTAAAAAACAACGACACCGGTGTGAACAGATAAAGTTGCACGCGAAAGTTCTGGTTATCACCAAACGCGTTAATCATCATTTTGAAAACTTTAAACAGATACCACAGTGTCAACAGTACGGCGAACCAGGAAAAATAGATAATTAACAGATACAGACCATTGTCTATGGTTTTACCGACATCCGCACCGTTAAAGATTCCGAATGATGCAACATATTCGTAAAGTGAGCCGAATCTTACTACGCCATCAATATGGGTTAAGGAATAACCCACCATCACCAGTGGACCAATGATGCGATAATAGGACGACGAACCTTCCGTTCCCAAATCACCCAGACGTTCAGAAATGTACGGAAACGCAAATATTACGCCCACTAAAAATACCGTCAGAGAAATTATCGCCAGCGGCAGTTTTTTCTTAATCGCCTCTTTGTTCAGGTACTGGAACGCCCACTCCAGCAGGTAAAACAGAATAAACGTCATTACCCCGGAGAACGACCCTGACAGAACGATTCCTGCAAGAATCATAGCATCGGTCTTGGGGGTTTTGATACCGAACTGTTTGATGCTGAGCCAAATTGAGATTAATGCCAGAGCAAAAAACGCCGGTTCAAAATAGAGCGCGGTTGTACGCTTGCCACCAAACTTAATGAAGTTCAGTACATAGCTGTTACTGTATATAAGATATTTCGAAATTATTTCCATCAGGCTACTGCCGCCTGTGAGAATAATTTGCGCCATCTCCATTGCCGCAAGCACAACAATCAGCCCGACGACAATATAAAAGAACCTGAGGATTTTCCTATAATTGTGCGGAGAAATAGTTTTAAAGCGAATACTCCACACCATGCCAATAATGATAACGATATAAACAAACAGCATGGTGGAGGTGACATATTTGCTGGCGTCCAGCGACTGACCAAAGATGTAGTTAAACGCCGTCAGACCAAACCCGATGCCCAGTGAAATCATCAGCTTTTTGAGGTTAAGCTTGTCAACGTAAAGCAACAGCAGAACCGGCAGGAAGGTGACGATAGTGATCGGGAAGCTTTCACCGAGCTGGGCAATCTTAACGTTGACCAGCAGGTAGATCAGCGGCAGCAGCAGATAACTACAGATTCTGATAGAACGAGACATACTCCTCCAGCATCTGTTGTCCACTGTACGCTTTGCGGCTACGGTTGCGGAACGATTCCAGGTCAGTGCCAAAAACAGCCTGCGCGATATCGGCCTTCGACAACTGCACCAGCGGCAGCACCTCGTTTTCACTGAAGGTTTTACCGCCGGATTTCTCCAGCACTTCCCGCGCGGCGTCGCTGTGGGTGGCAATCACCGGTACGCCGATGGAAAGCGCTTCGCACAGGATCAGCGGGTAGTTGTCCACGCGGGAGCTGAACACCAGCGCGTCCATACCGTTGAGCGCGCTCATCAGTTTGCGTTTGTCGGTTTCAAACCCGTGGTTCACCACGTTAGCGCCTTCGAACGGCGAGAATTTGCCAAAGGTATGCAGCTCAATTTTGTCGCCGAGCGCCATCATGTCGCGCACCAGCTGCTGGTTGGTTTTGCCGTCGTAGCGCAGGTCATGGGCGACGACCGCAATTTTCGGCTTACCGGGGGTAACGGCTACGGGCGTCAGTTCGGCCAGGATCGCTTCCGTTGCCACATCAATACCGTTGTTGATGATCTGGCAGCGCCCTGCTCCGTACAGGCTATTAAAAGCGTCCGCCACGTGCTGGCTTGGGGAGATAAAGGTGCAGCCGAGCGAGAGCATATCGCGGAACAGCTGACGCTTACCCTCAACCAGCTGATGCGCGCGATCGACCTTCACAGGCGGGTAGTTGCTGAGCGTAGGGCATTTCTGGCAGTTATCTTTCCAGCCTTCGCAGCCGTCGGTAAAGGCGCAACGTCCGGTCACGCTCCAATGGTCGTGCAGCGTCCAGACAAATCGGGTATCCGGCTTGTGCGCCTTCACCTTGCCACAAAACGCCACCACCTCTTCCAGATTCAGCCAGTAGCTGTGCAGCACGTGGAAGTGCAGCACAACCGGGCCGCGAGTGCGGGTGACGGTGCGGTAGAGATTATTCAGGTTGCCGAACAGGTCGCGGTTAAACAGGCGGAACAGCGCAATATTGGCGATGGAGGTCAGACGTGGCGTCTGCTTCAGCACCTGCGGATAGTTATCATGGCTGACGCTTTTCTTGCCGCCTTTACCGTAACCGTAAACAAAGCGCGACTGGAGTCCTTTTTGCAGCGCGCGCTGGTGCAGATCCAGCGCTACGCCTGCCGCCCCGCCCTCTGCGAGGCGTACGTTAAATTGCAGAATGTTCATTTAATCACCTTCACGCGGGCTTTCTCGCCCACCACCAGCGCGTTGTCCGGAATGCTGTCCAGCACCACGCTGCCTGCGCCAATCGTCACGTTATTACCCACGGTAATGTCCCCGATCATCACCACGTTGGCGCCCAACTCGACGTTATTGCCAATCACCGGGCAAGCCAGGCTGTCTGGCCCGCGGTTACCGATTGTCACCCCGTGGCGAATGGTGAAATCATCACCCGCGACGACGAACTTGTTGATGACCACCGCATAGCCGTGATGAATGGTAAAGCGGCGGCCAATGGTGGCAGCGGCCTGAATTTCATAGCCAAAAAAGCATTCGGTGATGATGCGGTACAGCACCAGCACCGGCGCGGCCCAGATATTGTTCAGCACATTTTTTTTGCGCCACACCGAGCAAAAGTGCGCAATACGGTAGGCCAGAACCATGCAGCACGGGCGCAGGCTCCAGCTGTTAGCGCGGCAATCTTCCAGAAACATTATTTCCCCCGAAGCCCGTCAGCCAGACGCTTGCCGTTACGTACCGACAGTAGCGTCAGCAGCGTGCGCCAGTTCATGCGCTTGTTACGGATCTGATACAGGGTGAAGAGCTGATACTTCCGGCTGGCACGGTCAAACTTGTCCTTGTGCTTGCGGTAAAAATGGAAGTAGCCCGAGAATTTCTTCGGCGACGAGGTGATTTGCATCTCCCCGTGATTGATGTGCAGGATCTGCGTGGCCTCTTCCACCTTCCACGGCTCGCCGTACTCCACCACCATCCGCAGGAAGATGTCGTAATCCTGCGCGGCCTTCAGCTCGGTGTCGAACAGGCACTCCTTAAAGCGCCATGCCCAGGTAAACACCTGGTTGCCAATAATGTTGCGCTTGTAGAACAGGCGGCGGGAATACGGTGATTTCGGATACAGCGGCAGGCTGGCCGGCTGCGAATAGACCTCGCCCTGGCAGACATAGTCGTTGGCATACAGAAACGCGTGGGTCACCAGCTGCGCTTTGTGCGACAGGAAGATCGACAGACGGTTTGGCGTCCATTCGTCATCGTCGTCGATACCGGTCAGATACTGCCCTTTCGCCTGCATAATCGCCTGGTTGCGCACCGCACACGCCCCGGAGTTGATGGCGTTGTGCGTGTACATCACGCGCGGGTCGTTCAGGTCTTCAACAAACTTTTGCAGCTGTTCGTAAGAGGAGGAACAGTCATCCACGATAATCAGTTCCCAGTTATCGTAATCCTGACGCAGGACCGATTTAATCGCGCGGATCGCCAGCTGCTGACGATTCCATGTCGGCATATAGATAGAAATCAAAGGGCGTTGTGTGGTCATGGTCTTCCCCTTATCCCTCACCCCGACCCTCTCCCGGAGGGAGAGGGAGAAAAGCTGCACCATGCAGTCCTCTCTCCCCCCTGGGGAGAGGGTTAGGATGAGGGGGATTATTATTTACTGTCAGACTTGTATTCGTACTCGTAGTAGCCGTAATCCTGATACCCGGTCGCGCGGCGGAAGATGGAGTTCAGAATGACCCCCTTCACCTCAATACCGTTCTGCTCAAAGCGGCTCAGGCTGGTTTCCACTTCCTTCAGGGTGTTCACCGCATAGCGTGCGACCATCAGCGTGGTGCCCGCATGACGCCCTACCACGGCAGCGTCGGTAACCGCCAGAATTGGTGGGGTATCGATCAGCACCAGGTCATAATTTTTGCTCGCCCACTCAATCAGCTGCGTGAAGCGCTCGCTCATCAGCAGTTCAGACGGGTTCGGCGGCACCTGACCACGCGGGATCAGGTCAAATTTCGGAATCGAGGTCGGCTTGGCGCTCTCACTGATTTCCCCTTTACCGAGCAGGATTTCCGACAGACCGTTAACGTTGTTGGTGCCCAGCAGCTCGTGGGTGTAGCCCTTACGCATATCGCAGTCGATCAACAGCACGCGCTTGTTGGTCTGGCTCACCACCGCCGCCAGGTTGGCGCAGACGAAGGTTTTACCGATTGACGGGCTGACACCGGTCATCATCAGGACGTTGTTTTTGGCCTGCATCATGGCGAAGTGGAGGCTGGTACGCAGGCTGCGCACCGCTTCAATCGCCAGGTCGGTCGGGTTACCCACGGCCAGCAGCTGGCTCTGTTTGTAACGCTTGACGCCCTTAACGGTTTTGACGCTGTCACGGGACTTCTGCCACTCTGAAAGCGGGATGCTGGCATACACGCTGATCCCGTTCTCTTCCAGCACCTGCGGGCTTTCGATACCGCGGTTGAACAGCGAGCGCAGCAGCACGCCGACGATGGAAAGCATCAGGCCGAGAATAATACTGCCGAGGATAATCAGCGCTTTCTTCGGCTTCAGCACGCCCGGCTGGGTAATCGCCGGGTCAACGATACGCACGTCGCCGACGGTGCTGGCTTCGGTGATTTTCAGCTCCTGCTGTTTGTTCAGCAGCTGCATGTAAACCTGCTGGCCGGATTCCACATCACGCGTCAGGCGTACAATTTCCTGCTGCGTCTTCGGCATCGCGGTCACGCGGTCATTCAGCTTCGCCTTCTCTTCTTCCAGGGTACGACGTTTCTCCAGCAGCGTGCGGTACGCCGGGTGACGTTTGGTATAGAGCTTGGAAATCTCCGCCTCTTTGAAGGTCAGCTCGTTCAGCTGCGCATCAATATTCACCATGGAGTCGAGAACCGATTTCGCCTCCAGCGGCAGATCGACGGAATCCTTGTCCTGACGGTAGGCGTTCAGCTTGTTCTCCGCGTCATCCAGACGGGCGCGCACCTCCGGCAGCTGTTTACTGAGAAACGCCAGACTTTTTGCGGCTTCCGCTGACTTACGCTCAACGTTCTGCTCCAGATAGTTGCGGGTGATGCTATTGAGGATGTCGCGAATTTGATCCTTGTCTTCACCGGTGAAGGTCATGCTCAGGACGCCGGTGTCCTTGCCGTTTTCGGTGACGGTCAGGTTGTTTTGCAGGTTGTTGATCATCCCGAGCGTCGAGAATTTGGTGACCGTAAACTCCCCGCCCTCATGCGCCTGAATTGCGCTGACCTTGATGCTGACGCCCTCTTTGGTCAGCATCTGCCCCACCTCGCCGCGCGCGCTGAAGCCCGCGTCGCTGGTCAGCTGATACTGTTTTGGTCCCAGCACGGTCAGGGTAAAGGTTTGGTCCCCTGCCCCTTTTGGGATCACGAAGTCGGTCACTTTTACCGTATCGTTACTGCGCCCCATCAGGCGATCCCAGCCAGCGCCAAACACCGGGAAGGTGTTTTTGGTGACCGCGATATCCAGCCCCAGATCGTGAACCGTTTTGCCCAGTACCAGGCGCGACTGGATCAGCTGAATTTCGGCTTCCGATGCCGGCGGCTTGTTGGCCAGCGCCGAGCCGATATCCTGAACCAGCGAGTTTCCGGTATTTTGTTCGATCTGCACCAGCGCGTCGGCGCTGTAAATTGGCGTCGCGAACAGCGTATAAACGATCGCCGCCACGGCAAAGATGGCGGTAATACCCAGCACCCACCATTTCGCTTCAATAACGGTCCCGACCAGGCGACCGATATCGATTTCATCACTGCCCGACGTCGGGGCGGCAGAAGGTCTTGTTTTTTCTGTCATTGTTATCCCTGCTGAGCTTTCAGTGCCTGCGCCCACTGACGGGCAGACTGGTCTAGTAAGGTGTATACCGCCTCAAAGGCCTCGCGGCTCTTGCGATACGGATCGGGAATTTCGCGCTCACCATCCCAGTGACCAAACAGCATCACCTTGCCGCGCATCTCCGGTGCGATATCGCACAGCGCGTGAATGTGGCGTTTTTCCATCGCGAGGATCAGGTCGTATTCCCGGCACATCCGGCCAGAGACCTGACGGGCAACGTGCCCGTCGAGTGAGAGGTTATGCTCAAGGGCAACGCTTGCGGCACGTTCGTCGGCACCTTTTCCGACCAGCGCGCCCAGCCCTGCGGAGTCGACCGTTAACGCAGGCTGGTAATTTTTCAACAGCCTTTCAGCCGTGGGGGAACGGCAAATGTTCCCCACGCACACCACCAGAATTTTGTTAAACATCGCGGCTTACCAGTTATGAACGTCGCTCGCCGTATCCGTCATGTAGCGAACGCCACTGATGGTAGGCAGCAACTGGTTGATCAGACGGTTCCAGCGGGCAACCGGCGCGGTGGTGACATAGACCACATCGTACGGCTGGAGACGGAACGACGTTGCCATGACCAGGGACGTCGCGTCGGACATATCCAGCTGGTAGATGTTGGCAATCTTGCCCTTCGCGTTCTCGCCTTTGATAGGACGGATCACGAAGATACCGCTGGCGTTGGAGGCGGTCAGATCGATGCCTTCCGCATTGCCCAGCGCTTCGGTCAGGGTCATACCGCTGAAGTCCATCTTGAGGGTGCTCTGTTTCTTCACTTCACCCATCACGAACACTTTCAGATCGTCGTTGCGCGGCACGTACAGAATGTCGCCCGGATAAAGGAGGCGGTTCTGGGTCAGGTCACCGTTTTGCATCAGCGCCTGAAGCGAAATGCGCTGCTCTTTGCCGTTGTGGGTCAGCACCACGTTGCGCCAGTCAGCGCCATCGGTTAAGCCGCCTGCGGCATTGATCGCATCGAGAACGGTGAGCGGGACGTTAGTGATCGCCTGCTGGCCGGATTTATTGACCTGGCCAGAGATATAGGCTTTCTGGGATCGGAACGCGGCGATATTAACGTCCACCTGCGGGTCAGCAATGTACTGCGCCAGGCGGCCGGTAATATCACTACGGATCTCAGCAAGCGTTTTGCCCGCGACGTGCACTTTGCCAATGTAGGGATAGAACATGGTGCCGTCGGACTGTACCCAGTTACCGGTGTCGCTTGAGCTGCGGTACTGGCCCGCAGGCGTGGTCAGTTCAGGATGATCCCAGACGGTCACGTTAATGACGTCACCCGGACCCACGCGATACTGGTAAGAGGCAATTTCCTGGTCCAGAGACATATTTGGCTGAGCAACATTTGGACGTGGGCGTAATTGTTCTACCAGACGTGGGGTTAATGGATACACATTCACCATTTTGTCGAGATCAAAATCAGCATCCTGCTGTTTAATCACATCCTTGCCCATTGTCGACATATTGCTGCCGGGAAAGACCGTGCAACCACTCATCAAGGTCACAGACACCAATAATGGCATCAATTTCATTTTGGATTTCATCATTGATTATTTATCACTTTGGCAGAGTAATTATCCTGTGCAATTAAAATAAGCGCGGGTCGTGGTGACAATCAGAATGCAGTTAATCATTTAGCAATATAACTGGCATCAGTCCTAAAAAAAGCTTATTCATCGATTGGCTATTGACAGAATAATTGAGGCTGATTCACACGCTTTCAGGCACGCTACCGCCCTTGGCTTTCAGTTACCAATCCACTGACTAAACAATGCTTTATGGTTAGACACCCTCTTGGATAAGGCCTTTTGCGAAATATATCAAACGCCTCACAGGGGCGATTGATAATGTATAACCTTCACCAAAGACCGAAACAAAAATAGCAACAAGGAGATTTAACATTTGATGCTGGAAGAATTGTTGCAGCTAACCTAATAGCAGGCAAGGAGACAACCGTCCTAATATTCGTTTTTAAGATTAATATTAAGAGCAAAGTTTTAAGGTTTTCGGATTTTCTTTATATTGACAAAATAGATCGCCGGACCATTTATTGCGATATTTCCTAAATATCGACTTGTATAATTAAATCTTCGCAATTAACTTATTTACACCGCCCGGAAAATGGGGTTTACCAGAGTGTAGCATTAAGAGAAATCTCACCCCGGCATTGCAATTTCCGTCGGCTTTATCCATGATCGAAGTGTGACATTAGTCATATAACAGAAGGTATTGCATTTACTATGGAATGGATTGCCGATCCATCAATCTGGGCCGGGCTGGTGACGCTGGTCGTCATCGAATTAGTGCTCGGCATTGATAACCTGGTGTTTATCGCCATCCTTGCCGATAAATTACCCCCTTCACAACGCGACCGCGCCCGCGTGACGGGTCTTCTGCTCGCCATGGTGATGCGTCTGCTGTTACTGGCCTCAATCTCCTGGCTGGTGACGCTGACCAAACCCTTATTCAGCGTGCAGGGTCTGAGCTTTAGCGCCCGCGACCTGATCATGCTTTTCGGCGGATTGTTCCTGCTGTTCAAAGCCACGGTTGAGCTTAATGAGCGGCTGGAAGGAAAAGACAGTGAAAACCCCACCCAGCGACGCGGCGCTAAATTCTGGCCGGTGGTCGCACAGATAGTGGTGCTGGATGCCGTCTTTTCTCTCGACTCCGTGATCACGGCCGTCGGGATGGTGGACCATCTGGCGGTGATGATGGCCGCGGTGATCATTGCCATCACCCTGATGGTGCTCGCCAGTAAAGCCCTGACGGGCTTCGTGAACAGTCACCCGACTATCGTCATCCTCTGTCTGAGCTTCCTGCTGATGATTGGCTTTAGCCTGGTGGCGGATGGTTTTGGCTTCCATATCCCGAAAGGGTATTTGTACGCCGCCATTGGTTTCTCGGTGCTGATTGAGTTTCTCAACCAGCTGGCCATTTTCAACCGTCGCCGTTTTCTCTCCGCGAACCAGACATTACGACAGCGCACCGCAGATACGGTGATGCGCCTGCTGAGCGGCAAAAAAGAGGATGCCGAGCTGGATGCTGAATCCGCGGCGATGCTTGCCGACCACAGCGACGGGCAGATCTTCAACCCCCAGGAACGCCGGATGATAGAGCGCGTGCTTAACCTCAACCAGCGCTCGGTGAGCAGTATCATGACCTCCCGCCATGACATTGAGCATATTGACCTGACGGCGCCGGAAGAGCAGATCCGTGCCCTGCTGGATAAAAACCAGCACACCCGCGTGGTTGTGACCGGCGGTGAAGAGGAAGAAGAGCTGCTGGGCGTCGTACACGTGATTGACCTCCTGCAACAGCAGCTTCACGGCGAGCCGCTCAACCTGCGGGCGCTGGTGCGCCAGCCGCTGGTGTTCCCGGAAGCGCTGCCGCTGCTCTCCGCGCTGGAGCAGTTCCGCAACGCGCGTACCCACTTCGCGTTTGTCGTTGATGAGTTTGGTTCTGTGGAAGGGCTGGTGACGCTCAGCGACGTGATGGAAACCATCGCCGGTAATCTGCCTAATGAGGTGGATGAGATCGATGCGCGTCACGATATTCAGAAAAACGCCGACGGCAGCTGGACCGCCAACGGCCATATGCCGCTCGAAGATCTGGTGCAGTTCGTTCCGCTTCCGCTGGACGAGAAGCGCGAATACCACACCATCGCCGGTTTGCTGATGGAATATCTGCAACGTATCCCGCAGCCGGGCGAAGAGGTTCAGGTGGGGGATTACATGATCAAAACCTTGCAGGTAGAGAGCCATCGCGTGCAGAAGGTGCAGCTGATACCGCTGCGCGGTGAAGATGAGATGGATTTTGAGGTGTAGGTAAAAGCAAAACGGCAACCTCGTTGCCGTTTTTAGTGTTTGCGCCCTCTCCCCGTGGGAGAGGGCCGGGGTGAGGGCATCAGGCCGCACATGCCACCCGGCACAACAGCCATCACAGCTTATCGAGCAGCTTTTTCACGTCCTTACCTGACTGAGACTCTTTATTGCGGTCCGCCCAGTCATTCAGCCGACGTTTCGCTTCATCCTGAAGGTGCTTACGCAGGATCTGATCGACCTGTAAACTGTAATTCAACTCCTGCCATTTTCCGTACACGCGCAGCGGTATCGGCGTCTCTTTCAGGAACTCAACAAGCTGTCCTTCGCCTTCCCAGCCAGCCTTCACGCGGACGTTGAAGCGGGTGTCTGCCGTCTCTTTCACCAGATCCAGCGCGCCGGTTCCGGTCAGGGCCAGCAGTGACGACGTCCCCTGCATGTCGTCCAGCGAGAGCTGACCGTTGTCGAGGGCAAGCTCACTGGTAAAGCTGTCGAGACGGGTTGCGCTGTCGTAGTTTTCATTCGCTTTCACGCTGCTGCTGCGCTCTACCGCCTGCTGCACCAGCTGCTGGAAGTTCAGCCCTTCCATGCGCGAATCTTTCAGCTCAACGTGCGCCTGCCCCTGCCAGCTACGACGGAAGGCGTCCGCATCAATCTTCGTACCAGAGAAATCCCCTGCCAGCGACAGCTGCCCCGTGAGGGCAATCGGGTAATTAAAGGCTTTCAGGATGGAGCCAATCTCAACGTTTTCCAGACGCGGCTGGAACGCGGCGCTGGCAACGTCGTTGCGTACATCCAGCGTGCCCGGCAGGGAGAGGTTCCCTGCTCCCATTTTTCCGCTGAGCTCGGAGATGACCAGCAGGCCGTTGTGGTTGAACATCTGGCTGCTGACGTCAGTGAAATCAATTCCACGCCAGCGCACGCTGTTCGCTTTCAGCAGAATGTCGGCGGTAAATCCGCGCAGGCCATTGTAGTCAGGCAGATCGAGATTTGAGGAGATCACCGGACGCGACTGTGTGACCTGGCTTTGCCCCTCCTGCGCGACTCCCTCATCGGTCGCGTTCACCGGTTGGGGCGCAAGCAGGTTCTCGAGGTTCAGCTTGTCGAATTGCAGATCCAGCACCCACTTAGGTTTCTCATCAAGCGTGACGCTCGCCTGCCCCTTCAGGGCACTGTCGTTGGCCTGGAGGTTGAGCGCGTTCAGTTCGAGCTGTTTGCGCTCTTCATGCCACACCGCCTGCATCGTGCCCTGGCCGACAATCCCCTTCGCGGGTAAATCCGCGCCGGTCAGCTGCCAGTTGAGCTGCTGAACGTCCGCCGTCAGCTGGTGCGGATAGTCAGAGGCGTTCACGTTCGCGTTCATCGACAGGTTGAGATCGCGCTGATTGCGGTTGATCCGCCCGGAGAACTCCATGGTGGCGTGATGGTTGGCGTCCTGCTCCATTCTGAGGTTGATATTGCGTACGGTGATCTGTTCGTCATCCTCATGCTGGAAAACCAGCACGCTGTCAGCCACTTTCAGATTACCAATATCGAACGACCAGCCGGTGTCAGAGGGGACGTCAGGCAAGGTGTTTTCACGCGGTGCGACCGGCGCATCCGCCTGACGAACGGCTTCGGTTTGCGGCGTAAGCTGAATCACCGCCCCTTTCAGCATCACCTGTTCTACCTGGAGCTGATGGGATAAAAGCGGGATGAGCGCGACATCAAGACGCATGTTATCCGCCGTGACCAGCGGCTGCGCGGCGCCCGGCGCGGTGAGAGACATACGTCCGGAGAGAATGCTGAGCTGAGGCCAGACGTGCCAGCGCAGCGGCCCGTCCAGCTTGAGTTCATACCCGCTGCGCGCTTCCACCTGCCGCACCATATAGGCCCGGAAGTCATTCGGGTTAACCAGCAGCACCAACGCTGAAAGGCCAGCCACCAGCACCACCAGCAAAATCATCAGCGTTGTCAGAACTCTTCTCATGGCTTCCTCAGTGAACTCACAGATCAGTCTTTATCGATACGACTGGCAACCGCACCCTGCTGGTCGCGATATTTTGCGTCCTGACGGCGGTTATAAGGACGGTCTGCCGGGCCGGTCAGCGGTTCAAAGCTCAACGCACCGATCATCATTCCCGGACGAAGCGCCAGCGGCAGTTTACCGGCGTTAAAGAACTCCAGCACGATACGGCCAGACCAGCCCGGATCGATACGGTGCGCGGTGACGTGCACCATCAGGCCCAGACGCGCCAGGGAAGAGCGTCCATCAAGCCAGCCGACCAGATCCGCAGGCAGCGTGACCGATTCAAAGGTCACCGCCAGCGCCAGTTCGCCAGGATGGAGATAAAACGCCTCTCCTTCTTCGATGACGATTTCGTCGCTCATGACGCGATCCAGCGCCGCGCTGACTTCGTCTTTCGGCCCGCTGAGGTCGATAAACGGTGCCGTGTGGCCGCTGAAGGTGCGGAATTTATTCCCCAGACGCACATCGACGGTCACGCCGTTAATACGCTCAACCGGCGGACGCGGGGTGATAGACAGGCGGCCTTCATCCAGCCAGGCTTCTATATCGCGGTCACAAAGACGCATGGCACTTTCTCCTTTCGTGCATCGCGCCCTGAAGCCTTACGGCGTCAGGGCAAAACCAGGTTATCTCTGAACGGTACACAATTCACACGGCTTATTCAAAAAACTGACTGATTTTCGCTTTTAAGATATCAATGGCAATCCGGTTTTTACCGCCGCGAGGCACGATAATATCGGCGTATTGTTTCGAAGGCTCAATAAATTGCAGGAACATCGGGCGAACGGTTTTCTGATATTGCGCCATTACGGAGTCCATGGAGCGGCCGCGTTCATTAACGTCGCGTTTAATACGCCGCATCAGGCAGATATCCAGCGGGGTATCGACGAAAATCGAGAAGTTCATTGATTCGCGCAGACGGGCGTCGGTGAGCAGCAAAATCCCTTCAAGGATAATCACCTTCTTGGGCTCGATGCGGATCGTTTCCTGAGTGCGGGTATGTTCCACGTAGCTGTAGACGGGCAGCTCAATCGCCTCGCCGCGCTTCAGCGCTTCCAGATGCTGGAACAGCAGGCTGTGATCCATCGCACTGGGATGGTCGTAGTTGGTTTTTACGCGCTCTTCCATCGAGAGATGGGATTGATCTTTGTAATAGCTATCTTCGGGAATAACACCGATATGCTCATCACCCACTTGTTCACGCAGTTCGCGATAAAGCGTACTGGCAATAAGACTTTTACCTGAAGCCGATGCGCCGGCGATGCCTATGATGACGCACTGATGAGACTTATCAGTCATAAATTTAGCGACCTGATTAACCTGGATGTAAGGAAGGACGACGCCGGAGCGTCAAACGCGGCAATTATAGGGATTTCGGGGACGTGATACCAGTCGAATGCGCAGGTTATGCGAGGCGGGCTGAAAAGCGCCGTTTCACGCCTTTAGCGAAATTTTTACGCGCGGTTTTTCGCCATTTCATCACCCTTCTTCGCAGAGTAACTATTTTATAAGTCTATGAAGTCAAAATCTGACCACTCAGCATATGAATTGTAAAATGTTTGTACTAGCATAAACCAAATTAATAATTTCACGCGTCCGGACCTGGCTCCTGACAACATGGCGTCCCTGGATAGAGCGGTAATGAATAAACAATACCAGCGGGTTTTGGTTACTACCCCACATCCTTTACTGCGGCTTGTCTGTCTGGGTCTGGTCACGTTCATCTTCACCTTATTTTCCCTCGAGCTGACTCGCTTCGGTACGCTGCTGGCGCCATTATGGTTCCCGACTTCAATTATGATGGTGGCGTTTTACCGCCACGCGGGAAAAATGTGGCCCGGGATTGCCCTCGCCTGCTCCTTTGGCAATATCTTTGCCTCGTGGATGCTCTTCTCATGGGCATCGCTCAACATCACCTACACGGCGATCAATATCATTGAGGCCACGGTTGGCGCGCTGTTACTGCGTAAACTGCTCCCCTGGTATAATCCGCTGCAAAACCTCAACGACTGGGTCCGGCTTGCCCTCGGCAGTGCCCTGGTGCCGCCGCTGGTGGGGGGCGTACTGGTTCATTTTCTGGTGCCGAGCGCGGAGCCGCTGCGTAATTTCCTTGTCTGGGTACTTTCAGAGGCCATTGGCGCGCTGGCGCTGGTGCCGTTAGGTCTGCTGTTTAAACCGCATTACCTGCTGCGCCACCGCAACCCGAAACTGCTGCTGGAAACGCTGGTGACCCTGGTCGTCACGCTGGTTCTTAGCTGGACGGCAATTACCTGGCTGCCGTGGCCATTCACCTGCATCATCGTTCTGCTGATGTGGAGCGCGGTACGTCTGCCGCGTATGGAAGCGTTCCTGATATTTTTATTCACCATCATGATGGTATCCCTGATGATGGCGCGAAATCCGCTCTCCATGACGCCCTCCACCATGATCGTCACCTTCAATGCGCCGTGGCTCCCCTTCCTGATGATGCTGCTCCCCGCCAACATTATGACGATGGTGATGTATGCCTTTCGGGCCGAGCGTAAACATATTACGGAAAGCGAAGAACGTTTTCGCAATGCGATGGAGTATTCCGCGATTGGTATGGCGCTGGTGGGCATTGAGGGCCAGTGGCTTCAGGCTAACAAGGCGCTGTGCAATTTCCTCGGTTACAGCCAGTCAGAGCTTCAGTCGCTCACGTTCCAGCAGTTAACCTGGCCGGAAGATTTAAATACCGACCTGGAGCAGTTGCAACAGCTGATTCACGGCGAGATCAACACCTACAGTCTCGAAAAACGCTACTACACCCGTAGCGGCGAGGTGGTGTGGGCGCTGCTGGCCGTCTCCGTTGTGCGCCATGCCGACGGCACGCCGCTCTACTTTATTGCCCAGATTGAAGACATCAACGATCTGAAACAGACCGAGTGGGTGAATAAGCGTCTGATGGAGCGTATCACCCTCGCTAACGAAGCCGGTGGCATCGGGATTTGGGAGTGGGATCTCGAGCCGGACGTGATCAGCTGGGATAAACGGATGTTTGAGCTGTACGAGATCCCCCCGCACATTAAACCCACCTGGCAGCTCTGGCATGCGGCCATGGTGCCTGAAGATCGTACGCACGCCGAACAGGTCCTGCGTGAGTCACTCCAGGCCAGGGTGCCTTTCAAGCTGGAATTTCGCATTCGCGTCAAGGATGGCATTCGCCACATTCGTTCGCTGGCGAACCGGGTGCTGAACAAACAGGGCGAAGTGGAGCGGCTGTTAGGCATCAACATGGATATGACCGAGGTGAAGCAGCTGAACGAGGCGCTGTTCCAGGAAAAAGAGCGCCTGCATATCACCCTCGACTCCATCGGCGAAGCGGTGCTGTGCACCGACATCGACATGAACATCACCTTTATGAACCCGGTCGCCGAGAAGATGAGCGGCTGGTCGCAAAGCGAAGCGCTGGGTCAGCCCGTTCTGAAGGTGCTGCACATTACCTTCGGCGAGAACGGTCCGTTAATGGAAAACATCCACAGCGGCGATATGTCCCGTACCGATATCGAACAGGATGTGGTGCTTAACTGCCGCAATGGCGGCAGTTTCGACATTCATTACAGCATTACCCCCCTCAGTACTCTGGAAGGGCACACCATCGGCTCGGTGCTGGTGATTCAGGACGTCACCGAGTCGCGCAAAATGCTGCGCCAGCTGAGCTACAGCGCTTCCCATGACGCCCTGACCCACCTGGCGAACCGCGTCAGCTTTGAAAACCATCTGAAGCGTCTGTTGCAGACGGTACAGGAGACCCATCAGCGTCACGCGCTGGTCTTTATCGATCTTGACCGTTTCAAGGCGGTGAACGATACGGCAGGCCACGCGGCGGGCGACGCTCTCCTGCGCGAACTCTCTTCACTGATGCTGACCATGCTGCGCTCCAGCGACGTGCTGGCGCGTCTGGGCGGCGACGAGTTTGGCCTGCTGCTGCCGGACTGCAACGTCGAAAGCGCACGCTATATTGCGGGCCGGTTGATCGACGCCATCAACAACTATCATTTTTCCTGGGAAGGACGCCTGCACCGCATTGGCGCCAGCGCGGGGATTACGCTGATTGACGACACCAATTACCAGGCTGCGGAAGTGATGTCGCAGGCTGATATCGCCTGCTACGCCTCGAAAAACAGCGGGCGCGGCGTGGTCACCGTCTACGAACCCCAGCAGGAGCGGATCCACAGCACGCGCAGCATGATGTCGCTGGATGAGCAGTGGCACATGATTAAAGATAACCATCTGCTGATGATCGCCCGCAGCGTCGCCTCGCCGCGCATTCCCGAGAGCAGTAGCTTCTGGCTGATTTCCTTGCGGCTGTGGACCAGCCAGGGGGAAGTGCTGGAAGAGCATGCCTTCCGCGCCGGGCTGGCGGAGCCGGAGCTGCTGCACGCCCTGGACCGACGGATATTCAGCGAATTTTTCCGTACCTATGCCGCACAGGTGGCGGCCAAAGGGATGGGCGTCGCGCTGCCGCTCTCAGAGGCGGGTTTAGCCAGCGTCACGCTGGTGGATGAGCTGCTTGACCTGATCACCAAAGGACCGCTGCCGGCGCGGCTGCTGCATCTGGCGATCGCCGCTGATGTGCTGAGCAATACGGATGAAAACGTGCAGCAGGGTCTGCAAAAGCTTCGTCAGGCTGGCTGTCGCGTGGTGCTGACCCGGGTCGGACGCGATATGAACGTCTTCAGCCAGCTCAGCGCCAACACCGCTGATTATCTGCTGCTGGATGCAGACGTGGTGACCAACGTCCACGGCAATCTGATGGATGAGATGATGGTGACAATCATTCAGGGCCACGCCCAGCGTCTGGGCATAAAAACCATTGCCGGGCCATGCCATCAGTCGATCATGATGGATACGCTATCGGGCATCGGCGTTGACTTCATTTACGGCGACACCATCGGGGAAGCGCAGCCGCTTGATCTACTGCTGAATACCAGCTATTTCGCCATCAACTGACGGCGACCAGCCGTCGGTGTACCAGATATGTAACAGCGCATACGAGCGCCACGGCTGCCAGCGCTCGGCGTAGCGACGGATCTGCGCGGGCGTCATACCGGCAAAGCGCTGTTTAATCAGATAGTCATCCGGCAGGAAAACATCCTTCGCCTGCCAGCCGCGCAGGGCCAGGTAATTCGCGGTCCAGCGCCCGATGCCGGGGCGCTGCTGTAGCGCCTTCATCCCGGCCTCAACGTTCTCAGGCGGGAACAGCGGGAATTCACCGTCCACCACCGACTGCGCCAGATGAATCAACGACTCCGCACGCCTGAGCGGCATCCCGAGGGCTTTCAACGCCAGCGGATCTGCCGCGGCCAGCACCTCTGGCGGAGGAAAGCAGAGATAGCCCGGCGCATCCTCAATGGGTTCACCGCACAGCGCCACCACCCGAGACGCCAGTTTTGCCGCCATCGCCACGCTCACCAGTTGTCCGAGAATGGCGCGCACGCCCTGCTCGTAGGCATCCATCGCGCCCGGCAAACGTAAGCCCGGCCGCGCCGCGCCGAGATCGCCCAGGGTCTGCGCAATGTGCAGCGGGTCGCAATCGAGGTCAAACAGGCGGGAGATGCGGTCGAGGCAGATATCCGCCACCGGGATCAGGCCAGGACTGAGCGACACCGCCAGCGTATGGGTTGCGCTGTCGGGCGTAGCCCGGAAAACGCCCTGGTGCCCGGCATAGCCAAAACTGCGCTCGTAGTAATCCGCCGTAACGGTCTCAACCCCCGTGACCGCACGCGCGGCAAGAAAGCCAAACATCCACGACCAGTCATAGGGCGGTTGCCAGTTCAGGGTGTACATTGTCTCTCCTTTTGTATTTACCTCAGCATAAACCGAAAGATCGCGTTGCGCCTTGCTTTCATATTCCTGTTGTCGCCTGGCAGACATTTCGCTAAAGTCTCGCCCCTTCTCACCGGCATGGGGATTTATTGTGTTTATTGGATTCGACTACGGCACCGCAAACTGCTCGGTTGCGATAATGCAAAACGGACAACCGCAGCTCCTGAAAATGGAAAACGGCAGTACGCTGTTGCCGTCAATGCTTTGTGCGCCCACGCGTGAAGCGGTGAGCGAGTGGCTGTTCCGCCATCATCAGGTTCCGGCCACGGCGGCAGAGACCCAGGCGCTGCTGCGCCGTGCGGTCAGCTTTAACCGCGAGGAAGATATCGACGTTACCCCGTCCAGCGTGCAGTTCGGCCTCTCTTCCCTCGGGCAGTACATTGACGATCCGGAAGAGGTCTACTTCGTTAAATCACCGAAATCATTCCTCGGCGCCAGCGGCCTGAAGCCGCAGCAGGTGGCGATGTTTGAAGATCTGGTCTGCGCAATGATGCTGCACATCCGCAATCAGGCGCAGTCCCAGGTGCCGGATGCCATCACCCAGGCGGTGATTGGCCGTCCGATTAACTTTCAGGGGCTGGGCGGCGACGAAGCCAACCAGCAGGCGCAGGGGATCCTTGAGCGTGCAGCGCACCGGGCAGGCTTCCGTGACGTGGTGTTCCAGTATGAGCCGGTTGCGGCGGGGCTGGATTTTGAGGCCACGCTGACGGAAGAACAACGGGTGCTGGTAGTGGACATCGGTGGCGGTACGACGGACTGTTCATTACTGCTGATGGGTCCGCAGTGGCATCACCGTCGCGATCGTGAAAACAGTCTGCTGGGGCACAGCGGCTGCCGCGTGGGCGGGAACGATCTGGATATTGCCCTGGCCTTCAAGAGCCTGATGCCGCTGCTCGGTATGGGCGGTCAAACCGAGAAAGGCATCGCCCTGCCGATCCTGCCGTGGTGGAACGCGATTGCCATCAACGATGTGCCTGCGCAGAGTGATTTTTACAGCACCGCGAATGGCCGTTTCCTCAACGATCTGGTGCGTGATGCGCAGGATGCAGAGAAGGTCGCGCTGCTGTATAAGGTGTGGCGTCAGCGCCTGAGCTACCGGGTCGTGCGCACCGCCGAAGAGAGCAAAATTGCCCTTTCCGATCGTCCAGAGCATGCGGTTTCGCTGCCGTTTATCAGTGACGATCTGGCTACGGCAATCACCCAGGAAGGGCTGGAAATGGCGCTGACTCAGCCGCTTCAGCGTATTCTGGAGCAGGTGCAGTTGGCGCTTGAGAACGGCAAAGTGAAGCCGGACGTGATTTACCTGACCGGCGGTAGCGCCCGTTCGCCGCTGATCAAGAAAGCGCTGGCAGAACAGCTGCCGGGGATCCCGATTGCCGGCGGCGATGACTTTGGCTCCGTTACGGCAGGGCTGGCGCGCTGGGCGCAGGTGGTGTTTAGCTAATGGGGTTGTGCCGGGTGGCGGCTTCGCCTTACCCGGCCTACAAGATCTTCCAACCGTAGGCCGGGTAAGCGCAGCGCCACCCGGCGAAGGCGAAACAGCGCGCCACACTCAGACAATTCCCGACAGTCTTCCATATTTCCTCCATTTTTCCGCTGTGTTAGCTGACTAAACTAGTATCATTCCCCGAAAGAGTTTCAGGATGAGAACGTATAACGATGAAAGGCAGTAACAAATCCCGCTGGGCAATCGCCGTTGGTCTGATTGTGGTGGTCCTGGCCGCCTGGTACTGGCACAGCCAGTCCGCGAACTCCACGGCACCTGCTGGCGCTAATAGCCCCTCACAACGCTCAACGGGCGGCGGGCGCCACGGTATGCGCGGCGGTGCGCTGGCACCGGTGCAGGCGGCAACGGCGGTGAATAAAGCGGTGCCTCGTTATCTCTCCGGGCTGGGAACCATCACTGCCGCCAATACCGTGACGGTACGTAGCCGCGTGGACGGTCAGCTGATGGCCATCCACTTCCAGGAAGGTCAGCAGGTGAAAGCGGGCGATCTGCTGGCGGAAATCGATCCAAGCCAGTTTAAGGTAGCCCTGGCGCAGGCGCAGGGGCAGCTCGCGAAAGACAAAGCCACCCTCGCCAATGCCCGCCGCGATTTAGCCCGCTATCAGCAGCTGGTAAAAACCAACCTCGTGTCGCGCCAGGAGCTGGACACCCAGCAGTCTCTGGTCAGTGAATCTCAGGGCACCATCAAGGCCGACGAAGCCGCGGTCGCCAGCGCCCAGCTCCAGCTCGACTGGAGCCGGATCACCGCACCGATTGAGGGCCGCGTGGGCCTGAAACAGGTTGATATCGGCAACCAAATCTCCAGCGGCGATACCACGGGCATCGTGGTGATCACCCAGACGCACCCTATCGATCTCGTCTTTACCCTGCCGGAAAGCGACATTGCGACGGTGATACAGGCGCAGAAGGCCGGAAAAGCGCTGGTGGTTGAAGCCTGGGATCGCACCAACAAGCAGAAGCTGAGCGAAGGTTCGCTGCTGAGCCTGGATAACCAGATCGACACCACCACCGGCACCATCAAGCTAAAAGCACGCTTCAACAATCAGGACGATGCCCTGTTCCCGAATCAGTTCGTCAACGCGCGAATGCTGGTCGCGACCGAAGAAAACGCGGTGGTGATCCCGACGGCGGCCCTGCAAATGGGCAGTGAAGGCAACTTTGTCTGGGTGCTGAACAGCGAAAACAAGGTCAGCAAACATCTGGTGAAAACCGGCATCCAGGACAGCCAGACGGTGGTGATCAGCGCCGGGCTGTCCGCTGGCGACCGCGTCGTCACCGACGGTATTGACCGGCTGACCGAAGGGGCGCAGGTCGAGGTGGTGGAAGCGCAGGATACAGGAGCAAAAGCCTGATGCAGGTCTTGCCGCCGAGCTCTACAGGTGGGCCATCACGCCTGTTTATCTTACGTCCGGTTGCGACGACCCTGTTGATGGTGGCGATCCTGCTGGCTGGGATCATTGGCTACCGTTTTCTGCCCGTGTCGGCGCTGCCGGAAGTGGACTACCCGACCATTCAGGTTGTCACCCTCTATCCGGGCGCCAGTCCGGATGTGGTGACGTCCGCCATCACCGCCCCGCTGGAGCGTCAGTTTGGCCAGATGTCTGGCCTGAAGCAGATGTCCTCCCAGAGCTCCGGCGGCGCTTCGGTCGTCACGCTTCAGTTCCAGCTCACGCTGTCGCTGGACGTCGCCGAGCAGGAGGTGCAGGCCGCGATTAACGCCGCCACTAACCTGCTGCCGTCTGACCTGCCGAATCCACCGGTTTACAGCAAGGTCAACCCGGCGGATCCGCCGATCATGACCCTTGCCGTCACCTCCTCCGCCATGCCGATGACCCAGGTGGAAGACATGGTTGAAACCCGCGTGGCGCAGAAGATTTCGCAGGTGACCGGCGTGGGGCTGGTGACGCTGGCGGGCGGTCAACGCCCCGCCGTGCGCGTCAAACTGAATGCCCAGGCCATTGCCGCGCTGGGGTTAACCAGCGAAACCATCCGCACCGCCATCAGCAGCGCCAACGTCAACTCAGCGAAGGGGTCGCTAGACGGCCCGACCCGCGCGGTCACGCTCTCCGCCAACGACCAGATGCAGTCCGCCGATGAGTACCGTCAGCTGATCATTGCCTACCAGAACGGCGCGCCGATCCGCCTGGGCGACGTAGCCACCGTCGAACAAGGCGCGGAAAACAGCTGGCTCGGGGCGTGGGCCAATAAGCAGCAGGCGATAGTCATGAACGTTCAGCGCCAGCCGGGCGCGAATATTATTGATACCGCCGACAGCATTCGCACCATGCTGCCGCAGCTGGTGGAAAGCCTGCCAAAATCGGTCAGCGTGAAAGTGCTCTCTGACCGCACCACGAATATTCGCGCGTCAGTGACCGACACCCAGTTCGAGCTGATGCTGGCGATTGCGCTGGTGGTGATGATCATCTACCTGTTCCTGCGCAACGTCCCGGCAACCATCATTCCCGCCGTCGCCGTGCCGCTCTCGCTGGTCGGAACGTTCGCGGTGATGGTGTTTCTCGACTTTTCGATTAACAACCTGACGCTGATGGCGCTCACCATCGCCACCGGGTTTGTGGTGGACGACGCCATCGTGGTAATCGAGAACATCTCGCGCTATATCGAAAAAGGTGAAAAGCCGTTAGCCGCCGCGCTGAAGGGCGCGGGGGAGATTGGCTTTACCATTATCTCGCTCACCTTCTCGCTGATTGCGGTGCTGATCCCGCTGCTGTTTATGGGCGATATCGTCGGGCGGCTGTTCCGCGAGTTTGCCGTGACGCTGGCGGTCGCCATTCTGATCTCTGCCGTGGTGTCGCTGACGCTGACGCCGATGATGTGCGCCCGCATGCTGAGCCACGAGTCCTTGCGCAAGCAAAACCGCTTCTCGCGCGCCTCCGAGCGGATGTTCGAGCGCATTATCGCCGCCTACGGCCGCGTGCTGGCAAAAGTGCTGAACCATCCGTGGGCGACGCTCGGCGTGGCGCTCGGCACCCTGGCGCTCAGCGTCATGCTGTGGATTTTCATTCCGAAAGGCTTCTTCCCGATTCAGGACAACGGCATTATTCAGGGCACGCTTCAGGCGCCGCAGACGGTCTCCTTCGCCAACATGGCGCAGCGCCAGCAGCAGGTGTCTGAGATCATCATGAAAGATCCGGCGGTGGAAAGCCTGACTGCCTACGTGGGCGTGGACGGCACCAACCCGTCGCTCAACAGCGCGCGCCTGCAAATTAACCTTAAACCGCTCGATGACCGCGACGATCGCGTCAACGCGGTAATTGAGCGCCTGCAAAGCGCGGTGGCGCGCGTGCCGGGCATTGAGCTGTATCTGCAACCGATCCAGGATTTAACCATTGATACGCAGGTGAGCCGCACGCAGTACCAGTTTACGCTCCAGGCCACCTCGCTTGAGGCACTCAGCACCTGGGTGCCGCAGCTGGTGGACAAGCTGAAAGCACTGCCGCAGGTTTCTGACGTCAGCAGCGACTGGCAGGATAAAGGGCTGGCGGCGTACGTGAACGTCAACCGCGACACCGCCAGCCGTCTGGGCATTACCATGTCCGACGTGGATAACGCCCTGTATAACGCCTTTGGTCAGCGACTGATCTCCACCATTTACACCCAGGCCAACCAGTATCGCGTGGTGCTGGAACATAACACCGAGAACACGCCCGGGCTGGCCGCGCTGGACACGGTGCGCCTGACCAGCAAAGACGGCGGGATTGTGCCGCTCAGCGCCATTGCCAGCGTGGAAGAGCGTCACACCCCGCTGTCGATTAACCATCTCGATCAGTTCCCGTCCACCACCATTTCGTTCAACGTGCCGGACGGGTATTCCCTTGGCGAAGCGGTGGAGGCCATTCTGGGCGCGGAGAAAGAACTCAGCTTCCCGTCAGATATTCAGACCCAGTTCCAGGGCAGTACGCTGGCGTTCCAGGCCGCGCTGGGCAGCACCGTCTGGCTGATTGTCGCGGCGGTGGTGGCGATGTATATCGTGCTTGGCGTGCTGTATGAGAGCTTTATCCACCCGATCACCATCCTCTCCACCCTGCCGACGGCGGGCGTGGGGGCGCTGCTGGCGCTGATGCTGGCGGGGAGCGAGCTGGACGTCATTGCGATCATCGGCATCATCCTGCTTATCGGCATCGTGAAGAAAAACGCCATCATGATGATCGACTTTGCGCTGGCCGCCGAGCGCGAGCAGGGTATGGCGCCGCGCGAGGCCATTTACCAGGCCTGTCTGCTGCGTTTTCGTCCGATCCTGATGACCACCCTCGCCGCCCTGCTGGGCGCGCTGCCGCTGATGCTGAGCACCGGCGTGGGGGCCGAACTGCGCCGTCCGCTGGGCATCGGGATGGTGGGCGGCCTGCTGGTAAGCCAGGTGCTGACGCTGTTTACCACGCCGGTTATCTACCTGCTGTTTGACCGTCTGGCTCTGTGGACGAAAAGTCGCTTCCCGAAACGTGAAGAGGAGGCGTAAGTGAAGTTTTTCGCCCTCTTCATTTACCGTCCGGTGGCGACGATTTTACTCTCCATCGCTATCACCCTGTGCGGCGTGCTGGGCTTCCGGCTGCTGCCGGTGGCCCCGCTGCCGCAGGTCGATTTCCCGGTGATTATGGTCAGCGCCTCGCTGCCGGGTGCATCGCCGGAAACCATGGCGTCATCGGTGGCGACGCCGCTTGAGCGCTCGCTTGGGCGAATTGCCGGGGTTAACGAGATGACCTCCAGCAGCTCGCTGGGCAGCACGCGCATCATTCTGGAATTTAACTTCGACCGGGATATCAACGGCGCGGCGCGTGACGTGCAGGCCGCGATTAACGCCGCCCAAAGCCTGCTGCCGAGCGGCATGCCGAGCCGTCCAACCTACCGCAAGGCCAACCCGTCCGACGCGCCGATCATGATCCTGACGCTCACGTCAGAGACCTACTCCCAGGGCGAGCTGTACGATTTTGCCTCCACCCAGCTGGCGCAAACCATCGCCCAGATTGACGGCGTGGGCGACGTGGACGTCGGCGGCAGCTCTCTGCCCGCCGTGCGCGTGGGGCTGAATCCGCAGGCGCTGTTTAACCAGGGCGTGTCGCTGGACGACGTGCGTTCCGCCATCAGCAACGCCAACGTGCGTAAGCCGCAGGGCGCGATTGAGGACAGCAGCCACCGCTGGCAGATCCAGACCAACGACGAGCTGAAAACCGCCGCCGAATATCAGCCGTTGATTATTCACTACAACAACGGCGCGGCAGTGCGCCTGAGCGACGTCGCCAGCGTCACCGATTCGGTGCAGGACGTGCGTAACGCCGGGATGACCAACGCCAAACCGGCGATTTTGCTGATGATCCGCAAGCTGCCTGAAGCCAACATCATCCAGACGGTGAACAGCATCCGCGCGCGCCTGCCGGAGCTTCAGGAAACCATTCCGGCGGCCATCGACCTCCAGATTGCTCAGGACCGCTCCCCTACCATCCGCGCCTCGCTTGAGGAGGTAGAGCAAACGCTGATCATCTCCGTCGCGCTGGTGATCCTGGTGGTGTTCCTGTTCCTGCGCTCGGGGCGCGCCACGCTGATCCCGGCGGTGGCGGTCCCGGTATCGCTGATAGGCACCTTTGCCGCCATGTACCTGTGCGGCTTTAGTCTTAACAACCTGTCGCTGATGGCGCTGACGATTGCCACCGGGTTTGTGGTGGATGACGCCATCGTGGTGCTGGAAAATATTTCGCGTCATCTGGAAGCGGGCATGAAGCCGCTCCAGGCGGCGCTTCAGGGGACGCGCGAAGTGGGCTTCACGGTCCTGTCCATGAGCCTGTCGCTGGTGGCGGTGTTCCTGCCGCTGCTGCTGATGGGCGGCCTGCCGGGGCGACTGCTGCGCGAATTTGCCGTCACGCTTTCCGTCGCCATCGGTATCTCCCTGGTGATTTCGCTGACGCTGACGCCGATGATGTGCGGCTGGATGCTAAAGCGCAGCCAACCGCACTCGCAGCCGCGCAGGAAAGGCTTTGGCCGCGTCCTGATGGCGATGCAGTCCGGCTACGGCAAATCGCTGAAGTGGGTGCTGAACCACACGCGTCTTGTCGGGCTGGTGCTGATCGGCACCATCGTGCTCAACGTCTGGATGTATATCACCATCCCGAAAACCTTCTTCCCGGAGCAGGATACCGGCGTACTGATGGGCGGTATTCAGGCGGACCAGAGCATTTCGTTCCAGGCGATGCGGGGCAAACTGCAAGACTTTATGAAAATCATCCGGGAAGATCCGGCCGTGGATAACGTGACCGGCTTTACCGGCGGCTCGCGCGTTAACAGCGGGATGATGTTTATTACCCTTAAGCCGCGCGGTGAACGTCACGAAACGGCGCAGCAGATCATTGACCGCCTGCGGGTGAAGCTCGCCAAAGAGCCGGGGGCGAATCTCTTTTTGATGGCCGTTCAGGATATCCGCGTCGGCGGACGACAGGCTAACGCCAGCTATCAGTACACCCTGCTCTCGGATGACTTAGCCGCCCTGCGCGAGTGGGAGCCGAAGATCCGTAAAGCGCTGGCCGCGCTGCCGCAGCTGGCGGACGTGAACTCCGACAGCCAGAACAACGGCTCGGAGATGGCGCTCACCTACGATCGCGAAACCATGTCCCGCCTGGGCATTAACGTTGAAGCGGCCAACAGCCTGCTTAATAACGCCTTCGGGCAGCGTGAAGTCTCCACCATCTACCAGCCGATGAACCAGTACAAGGTGGTGATGGAAGTTGATCCGCGCTATACCCAGGACATCAGCGCGCTGGACAAAATGTTTGTGATCAATAATGACGGCAAGGCGATCCCCCTGTCGTACTTCGCCAGCTGGCAGCCGTCGAACGCGCCGCTGTCGGTGAACCACCAGGGGCTTTCCGCCGCCTCGACCGTGTCGTTTAACCTGCCAACCGGCTCGTCGCTGTCTGAGGCCAGCGACGCCATAAACCGCGCCATGACCCAGCTCGGGGTGCCCTCCTCCGTGCGCGGCAGCTTTGCCGGCACGGCGCAGGTGTTCCAGGACACCATGAACTCGCAGGTCATTTTGATCCTGGCGGCTATTGCCACGGTGTATATCGTGCTGGGCGTGCTGTACGAAAGCTACGTGCATCCGTTGACCATTCTCTCCACGCTGCCTTCTGCGGGCGTGGGGGCGCTGCTGGCGCTGGAGCTGTTCGGTGCCCCATTCAGCCTAATCGCGCTCATCGGGATCATGCTATTAATAGGTATTGTGAAGAAAAACGCGATTATGATGGTCGACTTTGCCCTGGACGCCCAGCGTAACGGCAACCTGACGCCGGACGAGGCGATATTCCAGGCCTGTCTGCTGCGTTTTCGCCCGATCATGATGACCACCCTGGCCGCGCTGTTCGGTGCCCTGCCGCTGGTCATATCCGGCGGTGACGGCTCTGAACTGCGCCAGCCGCTGGGGATCACGATTGTCGGCGGCCTGGTGATGAGCCAGCTGCTGACGCTCTACACCACGCCGGTAGTCTATCTGTTCTTTGACCGCCTGCGGCTGCGTTTTTCGCGTAAAAAGAGAACCACGGTGACCGAGTAAATGACCGACCTACCCAGTAACGTTCGCTGGCAATTGTGGATCGTCGCGTTCGGCTTCTTTATGCAGTCGCTGGACACGACCATCGTGAACACCGCCCTCCCCTCGATGGCGAAAAGCCTGGGGGAGAGCCCGCTGCACATGCATATGGTGATTGTCGCCTACGTGCTGACGGTCGCCGTAATGCTGCCTGCCAGCGGCTGGCTGGCGGATAAAGTCGGCGTGCGAAACATCTTCTTCACCGCCATTGTGCTGTTTACCACCGGGTCGCTGTTTTGCGCCCAGGCCAATACCCTCGACCAGCTGGTGATGGCGCGCGTGCTACAGGGCGTCGGCGGCGCGATGATGGTGCCCGTCGGGCGGTTAACGGTGATGAAAATTGTTCCGCGCGCACAGTATATGGCGGCGATGACCTTCGTCACCCTGCCCGGTCAGGTCGGCCCGCTGCTTGGCCCGGCGCTGGGCGGTATTCTGGTGGAGTATGCCTCCTGGCACTGGATCTTCCTGATCAACCTGCCGGTCGGTATTATCGGCGCGATTGCCACCCTGACGCTGATGCCGAACTATAAAATGCAGACCAGGCGCTTTGATTTCTTTGGCTTTATCCTGCTGGCGGCTGGCATGGCGACGCTCACCCTGGCTCTCGACGGGCAAAAAGGGCTGGGGATCTCCTCCCTGTCGCTCGCCCTGCTGGTGGTGCTGGGGATCACCGCGATTCTCTGGTATCTGTGGCATGCCAGAGGCAACGCTAACGCGCTGTTCAGCCTGAATCTGTTCAGGAATCCCACCTACCGTCTTGGTCTCTTCGGCAGCTTTGCCGGACGCATCGGCAGCGGCATGTTGCCGTTTATGACGCCGGTGTTTTTACAGATTGGGATGGGCTTCTCGCCGTTCCACGCCGGGCTGATGATGATCCCGATGGTGCTCGGCAGCATGGGGATGAAGCGTATTGTGGTGCAGGTGGTGAACCGCTTTGGCTATCGCCGGGTGCTGGTGGCCGCCACGATCGGGCTGGCGCTGGTCTGCCTGCTGTTTATGGCCGTGGCGCTGCTGGGCTGGTACTACATTCTGCCGCTGGTGCTGTTCTGCCAGGGGATCATCAACTCCATGCGCTTCTCGTCGATGAACACCCTGACGCTGAAAGATCTGCCGGACGAGCTGGCGAGCAGCGGCAACAGCCTGCTGTCGATGATCATGCAGCTCTCCATGAGCGTGGGAGTCACGGTCGCCGGATTGCTGCTCGGCATGTACGGTCAGCACCATCTCAGCGCCGACACCCCCGTCGCGCATCAGGTCTTTTTATACACTTACCTCAGCATGGCGGTAATTATCGCCCTGCCCGCTTTTATCTTTGCCAGAGTACCGAATGACACGACCAAAAACGTCGTGATCCGACGCGGCAAAAGGAGTGCACCATGAAATTCTGGCGTCCGGGGATCACCGGCAAGCTTTTTGTGGCGATTTTCGCCACCTGTATCGTCCTGCTGATTACCATGCACTGGGCGGTGCGGGTCAGCTTTGAGCGCGGCTTTATTGACTACATTAAGCACGGTAACGAACAGCGATTACAGGGCTTAAGCGACGCGCTGGGCGAACAGTATAGCCTGCACGGTAACTGGCGTTTTCTGCGCAATAACGATCGCTTTGTGTTTCAAATCCTGCGCTCGCTGGAGCACGATAACGACGACGACCGTCCGGGGCCGGGCATGCCGCCGCACGGCTGGCGCACCCAGTTCTGGGTGATTGACCAGGAGATGCGCGTGCTCGTAGGCCCGCGCGCTCCGGTACCGCCGGACGGTACAAAGCGCGCCATTACCTCGAACGGCGCCACGGTGGGCTGGGTTATCGCCTCGCCGGTCGAGCGGCTGACGCGCAACACCGACATTAACTTTGACCGCCAGCAGCGTCAGACCAGCTGGCTGATTGTCGCGCTCTCAACCCTGCTTGCGGCGCTCGCCACCTTCCCACTGGCGCGCGGCCTGCTGGCGCCGGTTAAGCGCCTGGTGGAAGGCACGCATAAGCTGGCGGCGGGTGATTTCTCGACCCGCGTGGACACCCGCAGCCAGGATGAACTGGGCAAGCTGGCGCAGGACTTCAACCAGCTCGCCAGCACGCTGGAAAAAAACCAGCAGATGCGCCGCGATTTTATGGCCGATATTTCGCACGAGCTGCGCACCCCGCTGGCGGTGCTGCGCGGCGAGCTGGAGGCGATTCAGGACGGCGTAAGGCAGTTCACCCCCGAGTCCGTGGCCTCGCTACAGGCGGAAGTCGGCACGCTGACCAAGCTGGTGGACGATCTGCATCAGCTTTCCATGTCCGACGAAGGCGCCCTGGCCTACCAGAAAGCCCCGATCGACGTTATAAATATCCTTGAAGTCGTGACCGGTGCCTTCCGCGAACGCTTCGCCAGCCGTGACCTGAAAATCAACCTCTCGCTGCCGGACAGCGCGGTGGTATTTGGCGACAGGGATCGCCTGATGCAGCTGTTCAATAATTTGCTGGAGAACAGCCTCCGCTACACCGACGGCGGCGGCGCGCTGCATATCTCCGGCAGGCAGGAAAACGGGCGCTTTGCCCTGACCTTTGCGGACTCTGCCCCTGGCGTGAAGGATGCGCAGCTGGAAAAACTGTTCGAGCGCTTCTATCGCACCGAAGGTTCACGCAACCGCGCCAGCGGCGGTTCCGGCCTCGGGCTGGCGATTTGCGTTAACATTGTGGAGGCCCACGGCGGCACCATCCGCGCCGCCCATTCGCCTTTTGGCGGGGTTAGCATTACAGTAGAGTTACCTCTGGAACGGGATTTATCGAGGGAAGCATGACCGAGTTACCGATTGACGACAACACACCGCGTATTTTGATCGTGGAAGACGAGCCTAAACTTGGGCAACTGCTGATCGACTATTTACGCGCTGCGAGCTACGCGCCAACGCTTATCAGCCACGGCGACCAGGTGCTGCCCTACGTGCGCCAGACGCCGCCGGATCTGATCCTGCTGGATCTGATGCTGCCGGGTACCGACGGCCTGACCCTGTGCCGGGAAATTCGTCGTTTCTCCGATGTGCCCATCGTGATGGTGACGGCCAAAATCGAAGAGATCGACCGTCTGCTGGGGCTCGAAATCGGCGCCGACGATTACATCTGCAAGCCTTACAGCCCGCGGGAGGTGGTCGCTCGGGTGAAAACCATCCTCCGCCGCTGTAAGCCACAGCGTGAATTGCAGGTGCTGGATGCGCAAAGCCCGCTGATCGTCGACGAAAGCCGCTTCCAGGCGAGCTGGCGCAGCAAACTATTGGATCTCACCCCAGCGGAGTTCCGCCTGCTGAAAACGCTCTCCCACGAGCCGGGCAAAGTGTTTTCCCGCGAGCAGCTGCTCAACCATCTGTATGACGATTACCGCGTAGTGACCGACCGCACCATCGACAGCCACATCAAAAACCTGCGCCGCAAGCTGGAGGCGCTGGACGCCGACCAGTCGTTTATTCGCGCGGTGTACGGCGTGGGGTATCGCTGGGAAGCGGATGCGTGCAGGATTGCCTGACAAAATTCTCCCCTCACCCTAACCCTCTCCCCAAAGGGGCGAGGGGACTAAAATACCCTCTCCCCTTTGGGGAGAGGGCTGGGTGAGGGGTAAGGACGCTTTACCTCTCTTCCCCGCAGCGCTACAATGCCCGCCCTTAAAGTGGGGGATCTCCCCTTACCGCTGCACCAGGTGTATGCGGATCTGACCTGTCATCAGAACGAGAACAAACATGTTTAAACCGGAACTCCTTTCCCCGGCGGGAACGCTGCAAAATATGCGTTACGCTTTCGCCTATGGTGCCGACGCCGTCTACGCGGGCCAGCCGCGCTACTCGCTGCGCGTGCGTAACAACGAATTCAACCACGAGAATCTTCAGCTCGGTATCAACGAAGCGCATGCCCTGGGCAAAAAATTCTACGTGGTGGTGAACATCGCGCCGCACAACGCCAAGCTGAAAACGTTCATTCGCGACCTGAAGCCGGTCGTGGAGATGGGGCCGGACGCGCTGATCATGTCGGACCCGGGTTTAATCATGCTGGTTCGGGAGAACTTCCCGGAGATGGACATTCACCTCTCGGTGCAGGCTAACGCCGTCAACTGGGCAACGGTGAAATTCTGGAAACAGATGGGGCTGACCCGCGTCATTCTGTCCCGCGAGCTTTCGCTGGAAGAGATCGAAGAGATCCGTACCCAGGTGCCGGATATGGAGATCGAAATCTTCGTTCACGGCGCGCTGTGCATGGCCTACTCCGGCCGCTGCCTGCTCTCTGGCTACATCAACAAGCGTGACCCGAACCAGGGCACCTGCACCAACGCCTGCCGCTGGGAATATAACGTTCAGGAAGGCAAAGAGGATGACATCGGTAACATCGTGCATAAACACGAGCCGATCCCGGTCACCAACGTTGAGCCAACGCTGGGTATCGGCGCGCCTACCGACAGCGTGTTTATGATCGAAGAAGCCAAACGTCCGGGTGAGTACATGACCGCCTTTGAAGACGAGCATGGCACCTACATCATGAACTCCAAAGATCTGCGCGCCATCGCGCACGTCGAGCGTTTAACCAAGATGGGCGTACACTCCCTGAAAATCGAAGGCCGCACCAAGTCCTACTACTACTGCGCCCGTACCGCACAGGTGTATCGCAAAGCCATCGACGATGCCGCCGCCGGTAAACCGTTCGACACCAGCCTGCTGGAAACGCTGGAAGGTCTGGCGCATCGCGGCTATACCGAAGGTTTCCTGCGTCGTCACACCCACGACGACTACCAGAACTACGAGCATGGCTATTCGATTTCTGAACGCCAGCAGTTTGTAGGCGACTTCACCGGCGAGCGTAAAGGCCCGCTGGCCGCCGTCGCCGTAAAAAACAAATTCACTAAAGGCGACAGCCTGGAGCTGATGACGCCGCAGGGCAATATGAACTTCCGCCTGGAGCATCTGGAAAACAAAAAAGGTGAGGCGATTGAGGTCGCACCTGGCGACGGCCATGTGGTCTGGCTGCCGGTTCCTGAAGAGGTGGAGCTGGAGTTTGCGCTGCTGATGCGTAATTTTGAAGGTGAAAATACCCGAAATCCACACGGCAAATAGTCAATCAACGGGATTTTTTCACGCTGGGATAATTCTTAGAATCGGATCACATACCGCTTCGTTCAATACGGGTATTATCCCCCCGCTGAAAAACATAACCCATAAATGCTAGCTGTACCAGGAACCACCTCCTTAGCCTGCGTAATCTCCCTTACGCGGGCTTATTTTTTGCCTTTCATCCTGTTCTTACCCGCTTTTTCCTTCTCTGGGATACACTCTTTCTATAGTTAAAAAAGGGAGCAACCCGGATGGCAACCTATCCAGACAGTTTATTAATTCTCAATGGCAAAAGTGCAGGCAACGATCTGTTGCGCCAGGCGATCACCGAATTGCGTGAAGATGGCGCGCGCATTCACGTGCGGGTGACCTTTGAAAAAGGTGATGCGGCACGCTATATCGACGAAGGCATCAGGTTAGGCGCTGAAACCATCATTTCCGGCGGCGGCGACGGAACAATCAACGAGATCGCTGGCGCGCTTATTGACCTCGACACAGCACATCGCCCGGTGATGGGCATTTTACCGCTCGGTACCGCCAATGATTTTGCCACCAGCGCCGGTATACCTGACGATTTAGGCAAAGCGCTGCAACTGGCTATCCTCGGGAAAGCGACCGCCGTCGACATTGCGCAGGTGAATGAAAGAACCTGCTTTATCAATATGGCGACGGGCGGTTTCGGCACGCGGATCACCAGCGAAACGCCGGAAAAGCTGAAAGCCGCGCTGGGCGGCGTCTCGTATCTCATTCACGGCCTGATGCGCATGGACACCCTCAAGCCCGACAGCTGTGAAATCCACGGTGAGAACTTCCACTGGCAGGGCGACGCGCTGGTGATTGGTATCGGCAACGGGCGTCAGGCAGGCGGCGGACAGCAGCTTTGCCCGGAAGCGCTGATTAATGACGGTCAGCTACAGCTGCGCATTTTTACCGGCGACGGGCTCCTGCCTGCGCTGTTTACGACGCTGACGCAGCCAGAGGAGAGCCCCAATATCATCGACGGGAAATCCGCGTGGTTTGAAGTGATCGCCCCACACGGCATGACCTTTAACCTCGACGGAGAGCCGCTCAGCGGCGAGCGATTCCGCATTGAGGTCTTGCCCGGCGCGTTGCAGTGCCGGTTGCCGCCGGACTGCGTGCTGTTGCGCTGATGTTTGACAGGGTGCGCGATAATGCCCTCTCCTTTGAGGGAGAGGGATACGGTGGCGTCAGGCAATCGTGACTTTACTGTCCAGATAGACATCCTGAACCGCATTAATCAGCTTCACGCCGTCGGCCATGGACTTTTTAAACGCCTTACGGCCGAGGATCAGCCCCATACCGCCCGCACGTTTGTTAATCACCGCCGTGCGCACCGCGTCGGTCAGATCGGTTTCACCGCCTGCCGCACCACCGGAGTTAATCAGCCCGGCGCGGCCCATGTAGCAGTTCGCCAGCTGGTAGCGCACCAGATCGATCGGGTTGTCGCTGGTCAGCTTGCTGTAGACACGGTCGTCGGTATAGCCAAAATTCACCGCCTTATAGCCGCCGTTATTCTCGGCCATTTTCTGCTTCACGATGTCCGCGCCGATGGTTGCCGCCAGGTGGTTTGCCTGACCGGTCAGATCCGCTGATACGTGGTAATCCACGCCGTCTTTTTTGAACGACGCGTTACGCAGATAGGCCCACAGCACGGTCACCATCCCCAGCTCGTGCGCGCGCTCAAACGCGGCAGAGATCTCTTCAATCTGACGGCGCGACTGTTCAGAGCCGAAATAGATGGTCGCCCCGACCGCGACCGCGCCCATGTTGAACGCCTGCTCGACGCTGGCGTACAGCGTCTGGTCGTATTCAGTTGGGTAGCTCAGGGTTTCGTTGTGGTTCAGCTTGACGAGGAACGGAATGCGGTGAGCGTAGCGGCGGGAAACGGAGGCCAGCACGCCATACGTCGATGCCACACAGTTACAGCCCGCCTCAATCGCCAGCTCGACAATGTTTTTCGGGTCAAAGTAGAGCGGGTTAGCAGCAAATGACGCTCCCGCCGAGTGCTCTACGCCCTGGTCAACGGGCAGAATGGAGAGATACCCGGTCCCACCCAGACGGCCGGTATTGTAAAGCGTCTGCATGTTTCGCAGTACGGCAGGCGGACGGTTGTTGTCGACCATGACGCGGTCTACGTAATCATGGCCAGGCAGATAAAGCTGATCGGCTGGAATGGTCATACAACGATGCTGTAAAAGGCTGTCGGCGTCTTTGCCAAGCAGCTGCGCAATATCAGTCATAGTGATGCTCCCGTAAGTCCGACATGATGTCGGAGCGTGTGATCCAAGCCCACGTTTTTGCAGGCAGACTAAGCCTGGTACCGACTTAACCTATTTTCCACCATTTGCAACTTTTTTAAGCACAATCTGCTGGCTCGTTTCGTGTACAACATTTTTGTTACACTGATCAAACAATCGCCTTAAAGGTATTTAAAAGGTATTATCACATGGTATGTTACATGCGTACCTCTGACATGCAGGATTAAAAAATGAAAACGAAAGTCCAACTGTCATTCATGATGTTCGTTGAATGGTTTATCTGGGGCGCATGGTTTGTGCCGCTGTGGCTGTGGTTGAGTAAGAGCGGGTTCACCGCCGGGGAAATTGGCTGGTCGTATGCCTGTACCGCGATTGCCGCGATCCTCTCTCCTATCCTGGTCGGCTCGCTGACGGACCGTTTCTTCGCCGCTCAGAAAGTGCTGGCCGTGCTGATGTTCGCTGGCGCGATCCTGATGTATTTCGCAGCGCAGCAAACCCAGTTCAGCACCTTCTTCCCGCTGCTGCTGGCCTACTCCCTGACCTATATGCCGACCATCGCGCTGACCAACAGCATCGCCTTCGCGAACGTCGATGACGTAGAGGCTGATTTCCCGCGCATCCGCGTGATGGGCACCATAGGCTGGATTGCCTCCGGCCTGGCGTGCGGCTTCCTCCCGCAGATGATGGGCTATAGCGACATCTCTGACACCAATATCCCGCTGCTGATGACCGCTGCCAGCTCCCTTCTGCTTGGCATTTTCGCGCTGTTCCTGCCGAATACCCCGCCGAAGAGTACCGGCAAGCTGGATTTCAAAGTGATGCTGGGGCTGGATGCGCTGATCCTGTTGCGCGATAAAAACTTCCTGGTGTTCTTCTTCTGCTCGTTCCTGTTCGCCATGCCGCTGGCCTTCTACTACATTTTTGCCAACGGCTATCTCACCGAAGTGGGGATGAAAAACGCCACCGGCTGGATGACCCTCGGCCAGTTCTCTGAAATCTTCTTCATGCTCGCTCTGCCGTTCTTTACCAAACGCTTTGGTATTAAGAAGGTCTTGCTGCTGGGTCTGATCACCGCCGCCATTCGCTACGGTTTCTTTGTTTACGGCGGCGCCGAGCAATACTTCACCTACGCCCTGCTGTTCCTCGGCATTTTGCTGCACGGCGTAAGCTATGACTTCTATTACGTCACCGCGTACATCTACGTGGATAAAAAAGCGCCCGTGCATATGCGCAACGCGGCGCAGGGCTTGATCACGCTGTGCTGTCAGGGCTTTGGTAGCCTGCTGGGTTACCGTCTCGGCGGCGTGATGATGGAAAAAATGTTCGCATATAAAGAGCCGGTGAATGGGCTGACCTTCAACTGGGCCGGAATGTGGACGTTTGGTGCAATCATGATTGTGGTGATTGCCGTGCTGTTTATGCTGTTTTTCCGCGAATCGGATAAAGAGATCACCGCAATTGAGGTGGTTGATGGCGATACCGCGCTGACACGAGGGGAAGTTAAATGAAACAAGACCGTATTCTCGGTGCTCTTTACGGGCAGGCGTTAGGGGATGCGATGGGGATGCCGTCGGAGCTGTGGCCGCGCAAGCGGGTGAAAGCGCACTTCGGCTGGATCGACCGTTTCTTACCCGGCCCGGCTGAGAATAATGCCGCCTGTTACTTTAAGCAGGCCGAATTTACGGATGATACGTCAATGGCGCTGTGCCTGGCCGACGCGATTATCGAATGCGACGGGGAAATTAACCCTGACGTTATCGGTAAGCATATTCTGGACTGGGCGCTGGATTTTGACGCGTTCAATAAGAATGTGCTCGGCCCGACCTCCAAAATTGCCCTGAACGCCATCCGTGACGGCAAGCCGGTGAGCGAGCTGGAGAACAACGGCGTCACCAACGGGGCGGCGATGCGCGCCTCCCCGCTGGGATGTCTGCTGCCAGCCACGCGTCTGGCGCACTTTGTGGAACAGGTTGCGTTAGCCTCCAGCCCGACCCATAAATCGGATCTCGCCATCGCCGGTGCGGTGGTGATCGCCTGGGCGGTTTCACGCGCTATCGACGGCGAGCGCTGGCAGAACATCGCCGATGCCCTGCCGGGTATTGCCCGTGCGGCGCAGGAGGCGAACACGACCACCTTCAGCGCATCGCTTTCCGCTCGTATTGAGCTGGCCCTGAAAACCGTGCGCGAAGCCAACGGTACCGAGTCCGCCAGCGAGCAGATCTATCAGCTTATTGGCGCGGGCACGAGCACCCTTGAGTCCGTTCCGGCGGCGATTGCGATGGTCGAACTCGCGGCCACCGATCCGAACCGCTGCGCGGTGTTATGCGCCAACCTGGGCGGTGATACTGACACTATCGGCGCGATGGCAACGGCCATCTGCGGCGCGCTACACGGTGTACAGGCCATTGATCCGGCGCTCAAAAACGAACTTGATGCCGTAAACCGGCTCGATTTCGGCCACTACTGCGAAAAACTGCTGCACTTCCGGGAGCACAGGGAGGGTGTATGAGTGCTTTTGCCCGCCGTCTCGAAACCCTTCACGCCACGCGCCCCGTAACGGTGCTCGGCGCGGCGGTCATCGACGTGATTGCCGACGCCTACGCCCTGCCCTGGCGCGGGTGTGATATCGAGCTGAAGCAACAGGGAGTGAATATTGGCGGCTGCGCGCTGAATATCGCCATCGCCCTGAAGCGGCTCGGCATTGCTGCGCAAAATGCCCTTCCCGTCGGCCACGGCGTGTGGGCCGATATTATCCGTAACGCCATGGCGAAGCAGGATCTGCACAGCGCCGTGGAAGCGGAAACGGGCGATAACGGCTGGTGCCTGGCGCTGGTGGAGCCTGACGGTGAACGGACCTTTATGTCGTTTAGCGGCGTGGAGAACCAGTGGCAGCCGCGCTGGCTGGACGGATTAAGCGTGCCGGCAGGGAGTCTGATCTCTTTGTCCGGCTACCAGCTGGCGTCCCCCAGCGGTGAGCTGCTGACGGCCTGGCTGGAAAGTCTTCAGGATGTGACGCTCTTTATCGATTTCGGTCCACGCATCGCGGATATTCCCGACCCGCTGATGGCACGCATCATGGCCTGCAAACCAATCGTCTCACTCAATCGTCAGGAGGCGGAACTTGCCGCCGAATGGCTTGGCGTGAACGTGGAAGAGCTCGGCCCACGGTGGCAGCAGAGGTTTGGCGCTGCGCTGATCGTACGCCATGATAAAGACGGGGCGGTGTGGTATGACGGTGACGCTTCCGGACACGTTCCGGCGTTTCCTGCTACCGTAGTCGATACCATCGGCGCGGGTGACAGCCATGCGGGAGGTACTCTTGCCGGGCTGGCCGCGGGATGGTCACTGCCAGAGGCGGTGCAGCTTGGCAATGCCGTAGCCGCCTGGGTAGTCAGCCATCGCGGTGGCGACTGCGCCCCCACGCGCGAGGCCCTACTCCTCGCACACAAAGACGTATAGGTCGCTGCGACAGTAGCTGATGCTGTACTCAATTGGCCGGTGCTGTTGATCGAGCGCGACTTGCTTGATCACCAGCACCGGTATCTTATCGTCCATTTTGATATGCGCCTGAAACTCGCTGTCCGGCATCCGGGCGCTGACGCGGGAACGGGTGCGCTGCGGAAAGATATTCTGGCTGCGGAAGTAATCGTAAAGCGAGACGCCGATGTCGTCCGGGTTGGGGATTAACCCTACCGGTACCCATGACTCCTCTATTGATACCGCATCGTCATCCACGTAGCGGATGCGCTTAAGCAGAAAGACATCGCTGTCCGGCGCAAGGGAAAGGTGGCGGGCGATCTCCTCCGGACATTTCACGACGCGTTTATTAACCCACAGCGTGTTGGGCGTTTTGCCCCGCAGCACCACCTGCTGAGAAAACCCGCGCGCCTCTTTTAGCGAATATTCAAAGATATTGTTGATTTGCGTACCGTATCCACGCGCGCGGGTGACGACGCCAGCCTCTTCCAGCGCCTGCATCGCTTTACGCACCGTAATGCGCGACACACCGGCCAGCTGGCTCAGATCGCGCTCGCCCGGCAAAATATTACCGTGCGCGAGCACGCCGCTGCGTACCGCGTTTTTAACCGTTTCGGCAAATTTCAGGTACAACGGCGTGTTGTCCGGTGCGGCAATTCGTTCCTTGAGTTGAGCAATTAACCGGGTATGCGCTTGTTCCATCTCTGTTTTTCTCTGGCATAAGGTTTTATGCCAGTATACGGCTTACCACCATGCATGAAAATGGTGAACCGGCCCAATACCGTGACCCACTTCCAGAGAATCGGCTTTTGCCAGCGCGCCCGAGAGCCAGATCTTCGCCTCCTGCACCGTATCCGCCCAGTTCGCGTTTCGGGGACGCAGCGCCGCCAGCGCCGCCGAAAGCGTACAGCCCGTGCCGTGGGTGTTTTTGGTCTGTACGCGCGGGGCGGTGAAACGTTGCGCGCCATCGCGGGTGAAGAGCCAGTCCGGGCTTTCTGCATCATCAAGATGACCGCCTTTCATCAGCACCGCGCGACACCCCATCGCCAGCAGCGCATTGCCCTGCTCTTTCATCTCACGTTCGTTTTGCGCGTGTGGCGCGTCCAGCAGCGCGGCGGCCTCAGGGAGGTTTGGCGTGATCAGCGCCACCTGCGGCAGCAGCTTTTTACGCAGGGTGTCGACGGCAGAGGCGGAGAGCAGCGGATCGCCGCTTTTGGCCAGCATCACGGTATCGAGCACCACGTTTTTTATCTGATAACGTTTGAGACGTTCAGCGACCGCTTCAACAATGTCCGCCTCTGCAAGCATGCCGATTTTGGTGGTGTCGATGCGTACATCGCTGAATACCGAATCCAGCTGTGCGGCGACAAAATCCGGCTCAATGCGATACACCGACTGTACACCGCGCGTGTTTTGCGCCACCAGCGCGGTGATAACCGAGCATCCGTAAGCGCCGAGCGCAGAGAAGGTTTTCAGGTCTGCCTGGATCCCCGCTCCGCCGCTGGGATCGGTTCCCGCAATAGTCAGGGCATTAATGCGTGTCATACCAGCTCCTCCAGCGCGTAAAGCGCATCCAGAAACGCCGGGGCAAAGCTGCCGGGGCCGCGGCTGTGAGTCAGGGCAGCTGACCCTGCGCGCTTCATAAAGCCGCAGGCTGCCGTCGCATTATCAAGCCTGTCGCCAGGCAGCGAGCAGCAGGCGGCGACGACCGCCGAGAGCGCACAGCCTGTTCCCACCACGCGGGTCATCAGCGGGTCGCCGCCCGCGACCGTACGGGTTCGCTGGCCGTCGGTGATGTGATCCACTTCTCCCGTGACGACTACAACGGCGTGGGTCTGGCGGGCGAGCGTCTGCGCTGCGGTCAACGCGCTCGCCGCCGTATCGGTGGAATCCACTCCGCGCCCGCCCGCACTCATTCCGGCAAGGGCGAGGATTTCGGAGGCGTTTCCACGAATGGCCGCAGGTTTGAGGGGCAATATTTGCTGGCAAAAGCGGGTGCGGTACGCCAGCGCGCCAACCGCAACCGGATCCAGCACCCAGGGTGTGCCCGCGGCTGCCGCGCTCTCAATGGCCCGACGCATCGACTGGGCGCGCGGCGCGGTGAGTGTACCCACGTTGATGAGCAGAGCATCGGCAAGCGCGGCAAACTGTTCCGCTTCCTCGGCTTCGATCACCATTGCCGGGGAAGCGCCCAGCGCGAGCAGAACGTTGGCGGTGAAGGTCTGCACGACATCGTTGGTCATACAGTGCGTGAGCGGGGAACGGGTTCGGAATTGATGTAAAACGTGTGAGTCGAGCAGGTCAGGCTGCATGGTTTCGCTCCTGCCGTGCGTGAAGAAGCGATGACCGGGTAGGCATCTGACTTCCCTACGCTGGCATTATCCAGATCAGGTAATACGGGTATTTCTCAGCCTTCACAAAGAAGGGCACCCCGAGTCATGTACTGCAAAATCAAAAGCTTGCGATTAATGCTCCTCATTAATCCCTGATCAGGATAGTAATGCCAGCGAGAAGTCTTGTAAACGGCAAAAGCGGCCCTTTTGGGTCATGTGTGACAGGTTGAGTGACACAATGTGTGCCATGTAGAATGCTCTTAAGTCGTCAACTACAGCATTTACTTGTTCACGTTGGTGACTCGCTCGCAATCCTGCCCATACTCTCGCACTTTCCAGACTGAAGACAACGAAAAGTAAACTTTACTTAACTAAAATTTCAGTCTCACTAACCATCTATCACTTTGTTACAACTGCTCATTTACTCGCCAGCACCAAAAGCCTACACTTTCCCTAAGGATTTCAAACCAATACAAGGATAAAAATAAATGGCTATTGGTCACTTCTTATTCAGGGGCGATAAGACTGCTTGCGGTGGTCGGATTATTGAAGGATGTACCGATCATCAGTTTTTCGATAAAGACATGGCCTGTGAAGGGCATAAAGTGACGTGTGGCAAACATGCGGGTAGATTCCGCATAGCGGGAGGGCTTGAAAACCAAGACATACACGGTAAAAGGGTAGCCGGAACACTGCACAGCCGTAGCTCTTGCCCCTGCAAATCACGTTTTATTCCGTCCATCTTCGACACTTATGAATTTTCTAAAGAACCAGCGGAAGCCGAAACCGCCCAATCTCACATCGTTGAATTTCCCGTTCTCCCAGGCCCGATTGCAGATCCTAAAACTGATAGCTTCGCTGACACCTGCAAACCAACAGATAACCGGCTATTGAATGGCGTTTACATCTGGACTGAAACAACAAGTGCAGGTCATGCTTTCGTTTCGGTGCATGAGAATAACTCGATCTACCTTTACACCTATGGACGCTATGGACGCACAGACAGAAGCACGCTAACCGGGGATGGGATTTTAGACTTCTTCCAAGATGAAGATGCACGGAAGTATTACCGTTACGAACTTTATGAAATGGGTGCTCGTGCATTTCGGATTGATGATGCTGATCCTGAATTAATCCGTAAGTTCTTCGAAAAATTATGGAATAACGGTGTATCACCGATTCAAACACCAAAGATGCAGGACGGCACAATACGTAGAGGCCGCACGATTGATAAGTATGACGTAACAGGGAATAACTGTACTACTCACTCAGTCGAGGGGATCAAGTTTGCTGGTTCAAAGGTATTCGAACACGGTTACACCTCCACGACTACACAGCTACCAATCGACATAGAAGAAGATTTCACTATCCCGGTATCACTGCAAAGTTACCTTGAAACAAAGAGTGCAGATTACTCCTCAATGCTCGTCGTCGAGATGACAAGTACGTTCAAGCAGCAGTATCCAAACATTGAGAACAAAAGCCCTCAACCAATGGGGGGAAGTGCAAAAATCCAACAAGCGGCGGCTGATTCTGCTGCCGTTGCTGGCTCAACTTCTCCATACTCAGGCGGCACAGTAGGCGGATCGTTGGGAAGTACATACGATGATGAATAAGATGTTCTGGATCAGGTGGGTGAGCATTGCGCTGATCTGCATAGCGTATTACGTTATCGTGCTGTATTTCGATCTGGTCTTCGCACTTAACTTTTCAGAGACAATGAGCCAAGGCGGGGAGTTTGCGCCTTCTCAATGCACCTGGTTTGTTAAGGAACTATCGCAAAATCACTCTGATTCAGCGTTGGCCTCCATTGTTGGTTTCGCTGTTTGCGTACCTCTGATCCTGCTCATCTTCAAGAAGGTGAGATGACCGCCAAAGGCTGGAGGCCTCCAGCCTTTTCCCCTTACCCTTTCCCCACTTTTAGATAATAGAAGCCATAAAGCCCGTTGGTGGTAAGACAACGCGCGGAGCCGTTAAGATTCCCAACACAAGCCGTCAATCACATAAGAAACTCAGAACAAGGGGAACGTATGCAGGTAGCGCCTAGTGATTCCTGAGCCGCTTTTCTCATGTCCTACCACTTGTTGCAAGTGCGCCAGATTACCAACCCAGCCAGCTAATCAGGTTGAGATCATAGTGTGCCTAAAGCTATGCACCAGGCGGCGCTGCCCATAATCATCCAGATACGAATACCAAGCTGATCGCGGACATCGGCTAAAACTTTGCCGATCTTCAGCATATTCTTACCCGACACAGGCGAGAAAATCTTCTCTTTCCATTGACGGTTTGCAAAATCGAGGCCCCCCCACTCGATCAGTTTGGGATGGATCACTACCTGCCTTGTAGCATTCTCAGTTTTACCCTGCCCTCCTTCCGCGATCAGGAGATAGTGTCGCTGGCTGTCTTCATCAAATTTAATGTGTGATTTCTCCAGCTTGGCGATCTCCCCTCTTCTGGCTCCCGTATACGCCAACAACAGAGTAATCCACTTCTGCCAGCCGTCAGGCTGCTTGAGCGCCCACCCCACAAACTTTCTCATTTCTGCTGCACTGTATGTTCCAAACCTCGCTTTCGACGGTGCAGCGACTACTCCATCAGTCGGAGACTTCTCCAGAATATCTTTATTGTCAGTCAGAAAGGTTTTGAACAGCGATTTATAAATCTTCAAATGCTTATGGATAGACTCAGCGCCAACCAAATCTTCAGGCGGAACATCGAACATCATCACACTCGATCAATTGCTGAACAGTCATCGACCGATAAGGCTGTACAACACGCTTCGGCAAGTTTTCAACAACTTCCATCACCTGCTTGATGTCCTGCTTGGTGATCGTCATTACATCTGTTGATGCACCGAGGACAATGAACATGACTTCCATAAAGCGCTCATTGGCCTGTGAAATTGCCTTCGTCCAGTTTTGGGCTTTCTCCTTTTTGTACATATTCCAAGCGCCAGCCAGCGTTAACACATCCTTTGACTGTGCTTCTGTTTGTTCTTCCTCATCTTCTGAAGGCGCAACAACCTCACGGAATTCCTGAACAACTATCGGCTGAAGATTGCTCCTTTCATCACTGAGAAATTGTTGAACCAGCCAGTGTTCATTCTGTTGCTTTAAGCGGTTGCTGAAATCAGAAAGACGTTGACCAAACTGATCCGGGTGAATGGTTCCACGTTTGACTAATGGAATGGCTGGAGATGCAAATGACATCAAGAGTTGCGCGTGGCTGTGGCTATCTGTCTCTAACGACCGACGGAAATATTTATGACCCGACAGGCAAAAGCTGGCGTAGTAGATCCCGTTACGGATGATGGTATGATTGATCGGTGGGAGTGACAACATAACAAAATGAAGAGAAAAAACCGTGCAAGCCTTTGATTTATACCTTGGATAATCGCCAGGACTACGCTGGCATTATCCAGATCAGGTAATACGGGTATTTCTCAGCCTTCACAAAGAAGGGCACCCGAGTCAAATTAATTGCAAAATAATCAGTTACATAAAAAGGATATGTAGGTGCTTAGTGTAACCACGGCTGTAGGCAGGGCGCAAGATGTTTCGTTTCATCTAAGCAGTAATCACACCTGAAACCATCTAACTATATTGAGATTATCTTCTTTAACTCCCCTGTTCTGAATCTCACCTGGTACGTCATATATAGCCGCATAATGCTTCTCTTATCTGTTAGTTAACATTTCCCTGATGACTGCCTGGTTTTATTTCTGTCTCTAAACTGACGAATTCAATGTAAACTTTCAGTTTTATACACTCACACTTTCAAGTGAAATCATAGCCCAAAACTAACAAAGGAGATATATTGAATGAAACACCAAATTTAATTGAAATAAAATTTCATTCTTATCATCAACTTACTTAGAAACATAAAAAAAGAACATCAATAA
>NZ_JBLVXX010000248.1:0-259 GCF_048283985.1 Enterobacter cloacae complex sp. 6730903
TCTTTAGACAGTATTTTAGTTAAACTTGCTGGAGGAGTTTGATCAGAAGGTGCTGAACCATCACTACCACCACTACCTGATGCTGCTATCGCAATACCACCAAGTGCGATCGCAGCACCACCCCATAACATTGTTTGTGAATCCAATAAACTCTTTTCTTTCAAAACTTCTTCTTTTTCAAATTCCTCATCAGCTTCAGAATTATTTTCTACTTGCTGACTAGAAACTTGCTCCACTGGCTGAGTATTAGGAGTAATAC
>NZ_JBLVXX010000249.1:0-259 GCF_048283985.1 Enterobacter cloacae complex sp. 6730903
GCTAATCCAGAACCAAAAGAGCCAGTCTCATAATCATGTTTAATTGCTTCAAGATATTGATGACGCAATTGATAACGGCATAAAAGTTCAAAAACGAGATCTTCAACACGATTCAAAGTAATGGAAGCTTTATCAGTTTCTACCGCAAGTTCCTCGTCACTTTTTTCTTCAATACCTAAAAGTTTTTTAAGACCTCGAGACCAAACTAGTTGACGGGCACCCTTCATAGAAATGGCAAATTCTTGGAAAAGTTTAGAAG
>NZ_JBLVXX010000250.1:0-259 GCF_048283985.1 Enterobacter cloacae complex sp. 6730903
GTATGGGCCAACTGTTGTAAGTATAGTTATTCTTAAAAGCCCTCTAAATGGGGCTTTTTTTGTTTTTAAATAAAGGTCTTAGTTGGTAAGAAAGCCAGCAGCAACGTTAATACAAATCGCTAAAATGGTCGTGTTGAAGCCAAAAGATAATACAGCATGAAATAAGTTTAAAAGACGCATATGTTTGTTGGTAATTGAAACATCGGCGGTTTGTGCTGAGGTGCCAATAATATAGCTAAAATATAAGAAGTCAGGGTAG
>NZ_JBLVXX010000251.1:0-233 GCF_048283985.1 Enterobacter cloacae complex sp. 6730903
GAAGTCGTAACAAGGTAACCGTAGGGGAACCTGCGGTTGGATCACCTCCTTACCTTAAAGAACCTGCCTTTGTAGTGTCCACACAGATTGTCTGATGAATGATGAACTTCTGAATGTACTTTTGAGTGCATTAAGAAGTTTTGCTCTTTAAAAATCTGGATCAAGCTGAAAATTGAAACGACACACAGCTCATGTGTGTTCGAGTCTCTCAAATTTTCGCAATCAGAAGTGAA
>NZ_JBLVXX010000252.1:0-230 GCF_048283985.1 Enterobacter cloacae complex sp. 6730903
TTCGCAAATTTGGTAGGCCTGAGTGGACTTGAACCACCGACCTCACCCTTATCAGGGGTGCGCTCTAACCACCTGAGCTACAAGCCTGTAGAGGTTTTTACTGCTGTTTTTCATCAGACAATCTGTGTGAGCACTACAAAGGCAGGTTCTTTAAGGTAAGGAGGTGATCCAACCGCAGGTTCCCCTACGGTTACCTTGTTACGACTTCACCCCAGTCATGAATCACAAAG
>NZ_JBLVXX010000253.1:0-228 GCF_048283985.1 Enterobacter cloacae complex sp. 6730903
GAGCGCATTTTTGAGCGCATGGTGGGCCTCTCCCTTGTTAAGACCGATCTGAGCACGCCGCTGCATGTCCGTATCCAGGATCCACTCAATAATGAAAAGGGTCCGTTCAATACGACCAACTTCACGAAGCGCAACTGCAAGGTTGTTTTGTCGTGGGTAAGAAGCGAGCTTGCGCAGGAGTTGGCTGGGCCTGATTTTGCCAGCGGTCATCGTCGCGGCACAACGGAA
>NZ_JBLVXX010000254.1:0-211 GCF_048283985.1 Enterobacter cloacae complex sp. 6730903
TACGCCACCTCGCAACGGTGAGCGAAAGCCGCGTTGCACTGCTCTTTAACAATTTATCAGACAATCTGTGTGGGCACTCAAAGTGACATGGATTCTTAATGTCTTCGGACACTAAATGAATACCAAGTCTCAACGAGTGAACACGTAATTCATTACGAAGTTTAATTCATTGAGCATCAAACTTTTAAATTGAAGAGTTTGATCATGGCTC
>NZ_JBLVXX010000255.1:0-204 GCF_048283985.1 Enterobacter cloacae complex sp. 6730903
TAAAATCCCATTCAGACGCCGGATAGATTCAAGCAAGCCAATTTATCGTCAAAATCGGTGTTGCAAAAACGGGAGTGACCATAGATTCCGTTTTCTGAGGTGACCCCAATCCTGTGGGTTGGAAGGCACGGCCAGTTTTGCATTTTCCTGCGCCGCGATCATCGGCACCAGTACCTGCTTGAGGTCACCATAGCGGCGCGAATG
>NZ_JBLVXX010000256.1:0-203 GCF_048283985.1 Enterobacter cloacae complex sp. 6730903
AGAAAATATACGGCTTCAATGAGCCTTTCCGTTTTACAGGTTCCTCAACAGGCCGGTGGGCCGTTAGTATCATCAATATCAGTATTCGCAAAACCAGATGAATGATTGTTTAAACTGGTGTATTTCTGCCTTTATGCTTCGTAAGTTTGCTGTCGCGCCGTCAGTGCCCAGGCTATTCTGGCCAGCTTGTTTGCCAGAGCACA
>NZ_JBLVXX010000025.1:0-69936 GCF_048283985.1 Enterobacter cloacae complex sp. 6730903
GAGGTTAGTCGTCGGCAGCGTCAGATGTGTATAAGAGACAGGGGTAAGGCGAAGCCGCCACCCGGCAACGTTCTCAATGATACGTCTTAACAATCTCCAGTACGCCGTTAATAATAAACTGCACGCCCATACAGACCAGCAGGAAACCCATCAGACGGGAGATAGCTTCAATCCCCCCCTTGCCCACCCAGCGCATAATCGCCCCGGAACTGCGCAATGATCCCCAGACGATAATGGCGATAAGCGCAAAAATGATCGGCGGCGCAACGGTGATAACCCAGTGCGGGAATGTCGACCCATCACGCACCGTTGAGGCGGAACTGATGATCATCGCAATCGTCCCCGGCCCCGCCGTGCTCGGCATGGCTAACGGCACAAACGCGATGTTGGCGCTCGGTTCGCTTTCAAGCTCCTCCGATTTGCTTTTGGCTTCCGGGGATTCGTGCGCTTTGTGCGCCGGGAACAGCATCCGGAAACCAATAAAGGCCACAATCAGCCCGCCAGCAATACGCAGACCGGGAATCGAAATACCGAAGGTATTCATCACCAGTTGCCCGGCGTAATAAGCCACCATCATTATGGCAAAGACATACACAGAGGCCATCATCGACTGCTGATTGCGCTCTGCGCTGTTCATGTTCCCCGCCAGCCCCAGAAAAAGCGCCACCGTCGTTAACGGGTTCGCCAGCGGCAGCAACACCACCAGCCCAAGTCCCACTGCCTTAATCAAATCCAACATAATGCACCGCAGTCCTTATCCTTATTCAACATCGCAATTATAGGGGCAAATCTTCGTCCGGAGCCATCCGCGCAGCGTAACCATAATTGTCTCGCGTAACTGATAACCCCAGATTATCTATATGGTTTAAAAGCGTACAGAATGTGTTCCTGAAGCGTTTTAGCATTTCGTGGCATCGGCCGATCCATTCAGTTGACTTATACTTGCCTGAGCAATAATATCTGCCGTGACTAAACTACTTGCCAGGGCAACCATTGTGAAAAGCACCAGTGACCTCTTTAACGACATAATCCCACTGGGTCGTCTTATTCATATGGTTAACCAGAAAAAAGATCGCCTGCTCAATGACTATCTGTCACCGCTGGATATCACCGCAACACAGTTCAAAGTGCTGTGTTCCATTCGCTGCGAAGTGTGTATCACGCCGGTTGAGCTGAAAAAGGTGCTCTCTGTCGATCTGGGTGCGTTAACCCGCATGCTGGATCGTCTCGTCTGTAAAGGATGGGTAGAACGAAGCCCTAACCCGAATGACAAACGTGGCGTACTGGTGAAACTGACCAGCGATGGCGCGGCCATGTGTGAGCAATGTCATCAATTAGTAGGACAAACACTGCACCAGGAACTGACAAAAAACTTAACGGCAGATGAAGTGGCAACGCTTGAGCTTTTACTCAAGAAAATCCTGCCGTAAACAGAAAAAGAGGTATGACGATGTCCAGACGCAATACTGACGCTATCACCATTCATAGCATTTTGGACTGGATCGAAGATAACCTGGAATCTCCACTCTCCCTTGAGAAAGTGTCTGAGCGTTCAGGTTACTCAAAATGGCACCTGCAACGGATGTTTAAAAAAGAGACCGGCCATTCATTAGGACAATATATTCGCAGCCGCAAGCTGACGGAGATTGCCCAAAAACTGAAAGAAAGCAATGAGCCGATCCTCTATCTGGCGGAACGCTACGGATTTGAATCGCAACAAACCCTGACGCGTACGTTCAAGAACTACTTTGACGTGCCGCCTCATAAGTACCGTATTACCAGTATGCCGGGTGAATCCCGTTATCTGTATCCGCTAAAACATTGCAGTTAATCATCGCCTGTTAAGACGTAACCGAGGAAATCATGAAATTTATCGCCTCCGCCGCCCTCACCTTGCTGGTGCTGGTTTCCGGCCAGAGCTTCGCGGAGCAAACCCCCAGTGCGGGGCAGCAAAATAATCGTGACACCATGATTATGCCGTCCACGCAAAACCAGTCGCCCTGGGACTTCAATCACATGGGCGCTGGCAGCGACAAATCCGACGAATTAGGCGTGCCGTATTACAACCACGACCTGTAATTCGTTTTTGCCCCGCTCATGCGGGGCTTTTTTCTGCCTTAACCCCGCACCCGCGTCGCCCGACGCATCCGCAAGCCAAAGACGTTGATATACAGCCCGGCCATAATCAGCCCTGCGCCACACAGTTGCAGCGCGCTGAGCGTTTCATCCAGCAACAGGGCAGCGCTGGCAAGCCCGACCACCGGTACCAGCAGCGATAACGGCGCCACGCGCCAGGTTTCATAGCGTCCGAGCAGCGATCCCCAGATACCGTAGCCAATGATTGAGGCGACTAACGCCAGGTAGATCAGCGACAAAATGGTCGTCAGGTCGATCTCCACCAGGCTTTTCAGCATCGCCTGCGGACCCTCCAGAATAAACGACGCGGCCATAAACGGCACGATGGGGATCAACGCGCTCCAGACCACCAGCGATAAGACCGCCGGACGCGCCTCGTGCTGCATTATCAGCTTGTTAAAGATATTGCCGCACGCCCAGCTCAGCCCCGCCGCCAGGGTGAGCATAAAGCCCAGCAGCGCGACATGCTGACCGTTGAGGCTGCCGTCAATCAGCACCAGCACGCCAAAGACCGCAAGGCTAATGCCCGCCAGCTGCTTGCCCTGCAAGCGTTCGCCGAAGACAAATGCGCCGAGAATGATGGTAAAGAACGCCTGCACCTGAAGCACCAGCGAAGCCAGGCCCGCAGGCATACCGAATTTGATGGCGCAAAAAAGAAACGCAAACTGACCAAAGCTGATGGTAAGGCCGTAGCCCAGCAGCAGCTTGAGGGGAATTTTCGGGCGGGCGACGAACAGCAGCGCCGGAAACGCCACCAGCAGGAAACGCAGCCCCGCCAGCATCAGTGGAGGCATGTTGTGCAACCCCATTTTGATGACCACAAAATTGAGTCCCCACACCACGACAACCAGCAACGCTAACAGCCCGTCTTTCCGCGTCATTTTCCGCCCCTGAATTATTAAAATTTTGTAAACACTTCAAGGTAACAGAAAAAATAGCCCCGCGAGAAGATCATTAATTTTGGTACTGAAGAGAAGCACCTGCGGATAAATTGGGTGCTATACAAGCTGCCGATCCCATGATAATCCTGTAATAACACAACAAAAAAAGCATAAGCATTTGTCGGGCAGGAAAATGAAACCATCAATCAGGCGCTCAACCGCAGCGCTGCTGGCATCGTCATTGTTATTAACAATTGGCCGCGGGGCAACGCTGCCCTTTATGACCATATATCTCACACGCGTTTACGATATGAGCGTGGAGAATATTGGCTATGCCCTGACCGTGGCGTTGACCATTGGCGTGGTGTTTAGCCTGGGGTTTGGTATCCTGGCGGATAAGTTCGACAAAAAACGCTATATGCTGATCGCCATCGTGGCCTTTATCGCCGGGTTTGTGGCGATTCCGCTGGTGAATAACGTGACGCTGGTGGTGCTGTTCTTTGCCCTGATTAACTGCGCCTATTCCGTCTTCTCAACGGTGCTGAAAGCGTGGTTTGCCGACGTGCTGACCTCCAGCGAAAAGGCGCGCGTTTTCTCACTCAACTACAGTTTCCTGAACATCGGCTGGACGATCGGGCCGCCGATCGGCACCCTGCTGGTGATGTACAGCCTGCAACTGCCGTTCTGGCTGGCCGCCTTCTGCGCCGCACTGCCGCTCGGGTTTATCCATTTCTTTGTGCAGAAAAGCATAGCCTCAGACAGCCCTGAGGAGAAAATGCCATGGCAGCCCTCGGTGCTGCTGAAAGACCGGGCGCTGTTCTGGTACACGCTCTCCGGCCTGCTGGCGTCGTATGTGGGTGGATCGTTCGCCACCTGCATTTCCCAGTATGTCCTCGCCGCACATGCGGACAGTGATTTTGCAGAAAAGGTGGTGGCCGTTGTGCTGCCCGTCAACGCGGCGGTGGTCGTCACCCTGCAATACGCGCTTGGACGTAAGATCACCGCCAGCAATATCCGTCCGCTAATGACCGCCGCGACGCTTTTTTTCATCCTCGGGCTGGGCGGGTTTATGCTTTCCGGCGAGAACCTGATTTACTGGGGGATCGCGGCGGCGATTTTCACCCTGGGTGAAATTATTTATGCACCGGGTGAATACATGCTGATCGACAATATCGCCCCGCCGGGCATGAAGGCGAGCTATTTCTCCGCCCAGGCGCTGGGCTGGCTCGGCGCGGCGGCGAACCCAATGATCACCGGGCTCATCCTGACCCATCTGCCGCACTGGTCATTATTTATCATTATGATGGCCGCCATCATTGCGGCGTGGCTGATGATATTGCGCGGGATGCGCGTGAAAAGTGAAAATAGCGTGTCGGGTAGCGCTGCGCTTACCCGACCGACAAAACCCTAATCGTAAGCCGGGTAAGGCGAAGCCGCCACCCGGCAAATCCCACAGCTTAGTGGTGCAACATCTCCTCCACCACCTGCTCTTTGTACATTTCATTCGGGTAGTAGGTCGGCCAGTTATCCATCTCTTTCAGCAGCGCCTCGTGGGAGGTGTTGCCCATAAAGAGATGGAAGTGTGAAGAGGCTTTCGGCCCGATGGTATGGTCGCTGAACTGCACAAACTTTGGCGCCTGGCTCGCGTTATCCTTGCACTCAAACAGGTAGCGCACGCCTTTTTTCCCCGACGCATAGGTCAGAATTTTGTAGCCGCTGTAGTCGTAGCGGCAGCTGCTCACCGTTTTGCCTCGGTGGAATTCCATCACGTTGTTTTCAATGCCGATGGCGTCCACGTCCGTCGCGTACCCCTTACGGTAGTAGGCCTTCACCTCGGCAGCGGATTTTTCTCCCTTCTGCGCTTTCTTTTCGAAAACCGGATCCAGCGAGCCATCAAGCAGGAACGGATAAACGGACTGCCAGGTCCCGTCCCAGTCAGACAGCTTCCTGTCCCTGACGTCTTTATCCTCAAAGACGCCGTTTGCCGCCTTCTGTTCCGCCTCTGTCATCTGATGACCGTGCGAATGGGCAAAAAGCGAGCCGCTTACCAGCAGCGTTCCCAGAGTCAGCGCAATTTTTGCAAGTTGTGTAGCCACAGCAAAATCCTCATTCCGTTTTATAAGAATGGGGATGTTATATTATAACATCTCAGATCGCAACCAGCCCGCGAACGCCCTCCTGCTCCATGTTCTCCCCGCGCCCCTGCTGGACGATGCTGCCGCGCGACATCACCAGATAGCTGTCGGCCAGCTCTGCTGCAAAATCATAAAACTGCTCCACCAGCAGGATCGCCATATCCCCCCGGTTCGCCAGGCTGCGGATCACCTGCCCAATCTCTTTAATCACCGACGGCTGAATACCTTCCGTGGGTTCATCCAGAATCAGTAACCGTGGACGGCTCGCCAGCGCGCGGCCAATCGCCAGCTGCTGCTGCTGACCACCGGAAAGATCGCCTCCGCGTCGGTGCTTCATCTCCTTCAGCACCGGGAAAAGCTGCCAAATCTCCTCCGGCACGCTCCTTGCGTTTCCCGCAGAGAAGCGCGACAGCCCCATCAGCAGGTTTTCTTCTACGGTCAGACGCGGAAAAATCTCCCGCCCCTGCGGAACATACGCCACGCCGGACTGCACCCGCTGGTGCGGTTTACTGTGAGTGATGGTCTTTCCCTGCCAGACCACCTCCCCGGCTTTCACCGGGATCAGCCCCATCAGGCACCTCAGCAGCGTGGTTTTGCCCACCCCGTTGCGCCCCAGCAGGCAGGTAACTTCCCCGACGGCCGCCTCAAAGCTCACCCCGCGCAGAATATGACTTCCGCCGTAGAACTGATTCAGTTCGCTAACCTGTAACATCCCCTCTCCTTAACGTCCCAGATAGACATCAATCACCTGTTCATTGGCCTGTACCTCGCGAAGCGATCCTTCCGCCAGCACGCGCCCCTGATGCAGCACCGTGACGTGGTCGGCGATGGTCTCGACGAAGCCCATATCGTGCTCAACCACCATCAGCGAATGCTTGCCTGCCAGGGTGCGGAACAGCTCGGCAGTGTATTCCGTCTCTGCGTCGGTCATACCGGCGGCGGGTTCGTCCAGCAGTAACAGGTGCGGGTCCTGCACCAGCAGCATGCCGATCTCCAGAAACTGCTTCTGTCCGTGGGAAAGCAGCCCGGCACGGCGATCGCGCTCGCTGGCAAGCCGCAGCAAAACCAGCATCTCATCAATGCGGTCGCGCTGTTCGCCGCTGAGCGTGGCCCGCAGGCTCGCCCAGACGGACCTGTCGGCTTTCATGGCGATTTCGAGGTTTTCCCCTACGGACAACGCTTCAAACACGGTCGGCTTCTGGAACTTACGGCCAATACCCTGACGGGCGATGGCCGCCGGTTCCAGGGCAGTCAGATCGATGGACTGATCGTAAATAGCTTTCCCGCTTTTTGGCCGGGTTTTGCCGGTGATCACGTCCATCAGCGTGGTTTTACCGGCGCCGTTAGGGCCAATGATGCAGCGCAGTTCTCCGACGCCGATGTTCAGCGAGAGATCGGTCAACGCCTGAAAACCGTCGAAACTGACGTTAATGGCCTCGAGCTGCAACACCGGATCGGTCTGCTCGCGGTAACGGTCTCCCGGTAGCTGGCGGGTAAAGAGTCCTTCAGAGGGCTGCATTAATTCTCTCCCTTACGAAACAGACCGAACACGCCGCGCGGTAAAAACAGCGTCACGGCGATGAAAATCAGCCCCAGAAACAGCTGCCAGTACTCCGGCATCGCCACGGTGAAAAAGCTCTTCGCACCGTTGACCAGCGCCGCGCCAATCACCGGGCCCACCAGCGTGCCGCGTCCACCCAGCGCTACCCAGATGGCCGCTTCAATCGAGTTGGTTGGCGACATTTCACCCGGGTTGATAATGCCCACCTGCGGAACGTACAGCGCCCCCGCCAGGCCACACAGCACGGCGGAAAGCGTCCAGACCAACAGCTTGAAACCGCGCGGATCGTAGCCGCAGAACGTGAGACGGTTTTCCGCATCACGCACCGCCGTTAAAATGCGGCCAAATTTACTCTTCGCCAGCGCGTATCCTGTGCCCAGGGCCAGAAGCAGCAGCATGACCGTCGCGAGAAACAGCGCGATCCGCGTGGTGTTCGCCGTGACGGAAAACCCGAGCAGCGTGGTAAAGCCGGTAAAGCCGTTATTGCCACCAAAGCCGGTTTCGTTGCGAAAGAACAGCAGCATGCCCGCATAGGTCAGCGCCTGGGTCATGATGGAGAAATAGACTCCTTTGATCTTCGAGCGAAAAGCAAACCAGCCGAAGACCAGCGCCAGCAGGCCGGGGATCGTCACAATTAACACCAGAGCCCAGGCGAAATGCTGCGTTCCCCACCAGAACCAGGGCAGCTCGCTCCACGAGAGAAACGACATAAACGCGGGCAGCCCGTCCCCGGCCGCCTGGCGCATCAGGTACATGCCCATCGCATAGCCGCCCAGGGCGAAGAATATGCCGTGCCCCAGCGAGAGCATACCGGCATAGCCCCAGACCAGATCGAGGGCCACGGCGACAACCGCGTAACAGAGGATCTTGCCGATGAGCGTCAACATCCACGTAGAAACGGCCAGCGGATGGGTGGCGGGCAACAGCGCGAGAAAAGGCAGCACCAGCAGCGCCGCAACCAGCAGACTGCCGAAGATTTGCGTGGAGCGCGGTGCCCTGCGCGCCAGTGTTAAGGTCAATAGCTGGCTCATCAGTCTGTCACCCTCCCTTTAAGTGCGAATAACCCCTGCGGACGTTTCTGGATAAACAGAATGATCGCCACCAGAATCAGGATTTTGCCCAGCACGGCGCCCATCTGCGGTTCAAGAATTTTATTGAAGATCCCCAGACCAAAGGCCGCCGCGACGCTACCGGCCAGCTGGCCGACGCCGCCGAGCACCACCACCAGGAACGAATCAATGATGTATCCCTGGCCCAGCTCCGGTCCCACGTTTCCCAGCTGGGACAACGCCACGCCGCCCAGCCCGGCAATGCCGGACCCGAGGCCAAACGCCAGCATATCTACCCGTCCGGTGGGGACGCCGCAGCAGGCCGCCATGCTGCGGTTTTGCGTCACCGCCCGCACGTTCAGCCCCAGACGCGTTTTATTCAGAATGAGCCAGGTGAAGAACAGCACCAGCAGCACAAACCCAAGCACCACAATACGGTTCCACGGCAGCGTCAGGTTGGCGAAAACCTGCACCCCGCCGGACAGCCAGGCGGGGTTCGCGACCTCAAGGTTCTGGGCGCCAAAGGTCATGCGCACCAGCTGGATAAGCATCAGGCTGATCCCCCAGGTGGCGAGCAGGGTTTCCAGCGGGCGGCCATACAGATGGCGGATCACCGTGCGCTCCAGCACCATCCCGATACCTGCCGTCAGGCAAAACGCCACCGGCAGCGCCACCACCGGATAAAGCGCCAGCCACTGAGGCATCCACTGCGCCATAACCTGCTGCACCATCCAGGTGGCATACGCCCCGAGCATCAGCATTTCGCCGTGGGCCATGTTAATCACCCCCAGCAGACCATAGGTGATAGCCAGCCCGAGCGCGGCCAGCAAGAGTACCGACCCCAACGACAGGCCCATGAAGGCCTGCCCCAGCAGTTCACCCCACATCAGCCGGTGCTGAATACGCTCCAGGCTCTCAGCGGCGGCGGCACGTACCCGTGCGTCCGGCTCGGTTTGCGCCCGGGTGAATGGCGTCAGCGTGGCCTGCACGTCCGGATCGTCAGACTGTCCCAGCAGTTCAACCGCGTTAAGGCGCGTTTCCGCCTGCGGACTCGCCAGCTGAAGATTTGCCAGCGCCAGCCTCAGCGACTGTCGGGTGACGTCGTCCGTTTCGCGATTAGCCCGCTGTTGCAGAAACCCGAGCATATCCGGCTGGGCGTCACGCTGAAGCTGCCGCGCGGCATGACGCCTTTCTGTGACACTGTCACTAACAAGCTGATGCGTCGCCAGCGCCGTGACGGTTAACACGCGCAGCCGATTGGTCAGCCGCACGGCTTTGGTCGTTCCTTCGGCGCGTTTTGCCGCGCCCAGGGCCACCATTTCACCGTCGATGCGGGTAAAAGCCTTCTTCTGGCTGTCGGTGTAAAGATTCTCCTGTTGCAGCGCCTTAAGCAGCGGCAAACGTGCAGATTCCGGCGTGGCTGCCCAGCGGGTCAGCATGGCGGTCTGCTGGCTGCGGGTAGCGGCAACAAAATCATCGGCATCCGATGCCTGCGCCATCCCTGGCAGCAGTCCGGTAAGCCACACAATCGCAATCATCATGCGCATGGCGTTCATGACGTCTCTCCCTGGTGGTGGCTTAGTTGCTGGCGGTTTTCATCGGCTGGTCAGGCTTTTTGTCATTCCCGGCGATAAACGGACTCCACGGCTGAGCGCGTACCGGCTGTTCGGTTTGCCAGACGACGTTGAACTGGCCGTTGCCTTCGATTTCACCAATCATGACGGGCTTATGCAGGTGGTGGTTGGTGGCATCCATGGTCAGCGTAAAGCCGGACGGCGCGTTGAACGACTGGCCCGCCATTGCCGCGCGCACTTTGTCCACGTCGGTTGTCCCCGCTTTTTCAACCGCCTGCGCCCACATATGCAGGCCGACATAGGTCGCTTCCATCGGATCGTTGGTGACGACGGTATCGGCATTCGGCAGCTTATGGGCTTTCGCGTAGGCTTTGTAGGCCGCGACAAAGGTCTGGTTGGTCGGGTTATCGACGGATTCAAAGTAGTTCCACGCCGCCAGGTTACCCACCAGCGGTTTGGTATCAATGCCGCGCAGTTCCTCCTCGCCCACCGAGAACGCCACCACCGGCACGTCCGTGGCTTTCAGCCCCTGGTTCGCCAGCTCTTTATAGAAAGGCACGTTGGAATCACCGTTGATGGTTGAGACCACCGCCGTTTTACCGCCCGCAGAGAATTTCTTGATACTGGCAACGATGGTCTGGTAATCGCTATGACCAAACGGGGTGTAGACCTCTTCAATATCTTTATCTTCCACGCCTTTCGAGTGCAGGAAGGCGCGCAGGATCTTGTTCGTGGTGCGCGGGTAAACGTAGTCCGTTCCCAGCAGGAAGAAGCGTTTCGCGCTGCCGCCGTCCTCGCTCATCAGGTACTCCACCGCCGGGATCGCCTGCTGGTTAGGCGCCGCGCCGGTATAGAAGACGTTAGGTGACATCTCTTCACCTTCGTACTGCACCGGATAGAACAGCAAACCGTTCAGCTCCTCAAAAACCGGCAGAACCGATTTACGCGATACGGAGGTCCAGCAGCCAAACACCACGGCGACCTTATCCTGGCTCAGAAGCTGGCGGGCCTTTTCGGCAAACAGCGGCCAGTTGGAGGCCGGGTCAACCACCACCGGCTCCAGCTTTTTCCCGAGCACGCCGCCTTTGGCGTTAATTTCATCGATGGTCATCAGGGCGACATCTTTCAGGGGCGTTTCTGAAATGGCCATCGTGCCGGAGAGTGAGTGCATGATCCCGATTTTAATGGTCTCTGCGGCCTGGACGCCAAAACTGACCCCCATGGCGACCACGGAGGCGGACAAGGCGAACGCTTTTATAAAGGTACGACGGTGCATATTTTCACTCCTGAAAAAGAAAGCTGTGCGAAGACGTCCGTTACCGCCCGGACGCAGAAAAAGTAACGTCAGTTTCAGGAGAGCAAAAAGGGTGCCAGGTTGCAGAGGCAGGATTTATACGGGTTCGAAGAGAAGATTGATGGGAAACGACTCAGAATGGTACAGCGCTGCACTGTAATAATGCAGCGCTGTGAACGATGTTACCAGACGTCGCTGGCGATTTGCGTCACCAGGCGAACTTTATCCCACTGCTGGGCTTCGCTCAGGCTGTTACCCTCTTCCGTGGAGGCAAATCCGCACTGCGGGCTAAGGCAAATCTGCTCTTTCGCCACGTAGCGCGCAGCCTCTTCCAGACGCGCTTTCACCCCTTCCGGGTTCTCCAGCTCACCGTGCTTGGTGGTGATCAGCCCCAGCACCACCTGCTGTTTACCCGGGCGCACAAAACGCAGTGGCGCGAAGTCGCCGCTACGGTCGTTGTCGTACTCCAGGAAGAACGCATCGACGTTCACCGTGCCGAACAGCACCTCCGCCACCGGCTCATAGCCGCCTTCGGAAATCCAGGTTGAGCGGAAATTACCGCGGCAGACGTGCAGCCCGATGGTCAGATCGTCCGGTTTGCCCTCCAGCGCCTTATTCAGCACCCGGGCATAGGTTCGGGCAAGTTCGTCTGCATCATCACCGCGCTCGCGGATCTGGCGGCGCTGGTCTTCTGAACAAAGGTAGGCCCAGACGGTGTCATCCAGTTGCAGATAGCGGCAGCCTGCATCGTAAAAGGCCCGAATGGCATCACGCCAGGTGGTCGCCAGATCGTCAAAGTAATCTTTCAGATCCGGGTATACCGTGGCATCAATATCCTTGCGGCCACCGCGGAAGTGCAGCACGCTCGGGCTCGGAATAGTCATCTTCGGCTGTGCGTTACCGCTGATGCTTTTGAGGTAGCGAAAATCTTCCAGCATAGGATGATCGCCGAAGCCCAGTTTGCCCGTTACGCGCACGCCATGGGCTTTGGTCTGCACCCCGTTGAACTGAATGCCCTGCTGGGAATCATAACGCTCCACGCCCTGTAGCCCATCAAAAAAGTCAAAGTGCCACCAGGCGCGGCGGAATTCACCATCCGTTACCACATGCAGACCGCAGGCGCACTGCTGCTCGACAACATGGCGAATGGCCTCGTCCTCAACCGCGCGAAGCTGACCGGCATCGATCTCACCGCTGGCGAATTGCAGACGGGCCTGTTTAATGGAATCCGGGCGTAAAAAACTGCCGACTACATCGGCGCGGTACGGGGCGTGGTGTCGCTGCATGGAAATCTCCTCTGTCTGTCGGCGTTAATTGCCCACAGTGATAATTCATCTTTTGAATCTTTAGACTTCTGGATGTCTAAACGTCCTGAAAAGATGTCATACCGACTCGCCGCCGACAAACGAGAAAATTTCATCTGTGTTGAAATAAATTCATGTTCACAGAGCGGGTGATGAAGATCCCGCAAACGCGAACCGCTCATCTTCCCAGCCGGTCATGCCCCCGAGCATAACCTTGACCGGCAAACCCAGTCGCGCCAGCTTCAGCGCCGCCCTGTCCGCCCCGTTGCAGTGCGGGCCTGCACAATAGACGACAAACAGCGTGCCCTCTGGCCACGCTTTCATCCGCTCGGCGGTGATCTGGCTCCAGGGTAAATGCAGCGCGCCGGGCAGATGCCGCCGGGCAAAATGTTCAGGTTTTCCGACAACGTGCAGCAGAACAAAGTCCTGCTCACCGCTGGATACCGCGTGATGGACATCGGCGCAGTCCGTCTCGACGCTCAGACGACGCAGAAAATGCCCCACGGCTTCCTGCGGCTCAGCAGCCGGAAATTCAGTAACATAGCTCATGAATCTTCCTCATTTGTGGTGTTTGTGTTAACACTACTCTATCCCTTACTTCAGCCCATGAATGCGTCCGCCTATGCCAGAAAACAGCAAAAAGATGACAAACTTAAGACATCCCTCGCCGCGCGCGGTCGTGCTGGCATATGACGGTTTATGTACCTTTGAGTTTGGCGTGGCGGTAGAAATCTTTGGCTTGCCGCGCCCGGAGATGGGCGAGGACTGGTATCAGTTCGCCGTGGCGAGCGTGGATGACGGCGAACTTCGGGCAACGGGCGGGATCCGTATTCTGGCCGATGGCGATCTGGGTCTGCTGGAAACGGCGGATCTGGTTGTCGTACCCGGCTGGCGAGGGCTGGACGACCCCGTACCCGACGCGCTCTGCCAGGCGCTCCGCGCGGCGCATGCCCGCGGCTGCCGGCTACTCTCGATCTGTTCTGGCGTTTTCGTTCTGGCAGCCTCAGGCCTGCTTGACGGGCGGAAGGCAACCACCCACTGGCGCTATACGCAAGCTCTGAAAACACGCTTTCCCGCCATCACCGTGGTCGACGATGTGCTGTACCAGGACGAAGGCGATATTCTCACTTCCGCAGGCAGCGCCGCGGGGATTGATCTGTGCCTGCACGTGGTGCGCCGGAATTACGGTATTGAAGCGGCAAACCGCGTGGCGCGTCGGCTGGTGATCCCGCCCCATCGGGACGGCTCGCAAACCCAGCAGCTTAGCCGACCGGTGGCTCAGTTGCGGGAGAGCCAGCGCCTGGGCCAGCTGTTTGATTATCTTCACCAGCATCTGGCCGTTTCCCATACCGTCGAATCGCTGGCCCTGCGGGTGGGTATGAGTCAGCGCACCTTTCTGCGCCGTTTCCAGGACGCGACCGGAACAACGCCCGCGCGCTGGTTATTGACTGCGCGATTGCAGCGGGCAAAAGATTACCTCGAAAACAGTCGGCTCAGCATCGACAATATTGCGGAACAAACCGGTTTTGGACAAAGCGGCACGCTGCGCCACCATTTCCGGCAGCAATTTGCGCTTTCGCCCGCGCAATATCGCAAACAATTTTTACAGCCGGTACGATAAACGGGCAAAAAAAACCGCCATAATCTGGCGGTAAATGCTTGCATGGATAGATTTGTATTTTGGTATCTACGCTCCGGTATTCCATACCGGGATGTGGATCACCTGCAATCTACCACTGTGAGCCTCAACGAAGCATAAACGAATCGATTAACCCGCTTTGGTATTAATTTGCAGATAACGCATCAGTCCCTGCTCTGCACTCTGGCGGGCATCATCATTAATCGCTTCGAGATAAAACGCACGAGAGACCCCATACGGCGCCTGCTCGGATGGGTAAACGGCGAACTGGAAGGTTTTGCCCCTCGCCTTATTGGTACAGCCCAGCTCCCAGCGATCTTCACTTACCTGGGTGCTATTACATTCGACACGTCCGTAATCGCTGGTTAAATACGATCCGACACGGCTTTTTGCTGACTGAATATATCCTGGTTCTTCATTTGAATAGATGCTGGCCGCAGCACCCACCGCAACCACTACGCCCAGAAGTGATAGCACGATTATTTTTTTCATTTATTCGATCCAATCCTTAGCCAGAAAAATCTTATTGTAAATGATTTCCCAATAAATCTAGCTTCTCTTTGCATACCAGAAATGGGAGTTTACAACGGCGATATTGCTTTTAAGAATAGTCTTAAGTGGGTTTTATTGCGACCACAATTTTTGACAGTCTATTTTCTCAAATTTAAAGAGTCGAATAATTACTCTATGAAATTATCCCTACGATGACCGTAGCGTATTTTCAGGGGATAAAGGATGTTCAGAAAAGAATTTTCGCTACTGCTGGTGATTAGCGCCCTGTTCTCAGGGCAGATTATGGCGGAGCACAAAGGGCATGAATTTGTGTATGTGAAAAACGCCGACCATCAGCTTCGTCATGAAGCTGACAGCGACGAGTTACGCAGCGCGGCTGAGGAGTCTGCGGAGGGGTTGCGCGAGCACCATGCCTGGCAGAAATCGCGCAAACCGGATACCCACTCTGCGGGTTAGCTGCCTTTACGCTTCGGCAGGGTCTTCATCAAATCGTCAGGGCTGACGGAGGCCACAATGCTTCCCGGCGGCGGCATTTTGAAGATGTGATTCTTCATCTTGCCGATAACGTGCATTTCACACGGACGGCAGTCAAACTTCAGCGTCAGCACTTCATCGCCATTCACCAGCTGCATCGGCGTCGCTTTCCAGCTTTTAATATTGCCTTTCGCCTGTTTCGGACAAAGGTTAAAGGCAAACCGCAGGCAGTGTTTGGTGATCATCACCGGCACATCGCCCTTCTCTTCATGCGCTTCATACGCGGCGTCAATCAGCTGCACGCCGTGACGATGATAAAACGCACGCGCTTTGTGGTTGTAAACGTTCGCGAGGAACGAGAGATGCGTGTCCGGGTAGACCGGCGCAGGCACCGCTTCGGCCTTACGGCTGCCGCGCGGATAGTTTGCCAGACGTGCTTCATCCAGCATCTCTGCCGTTTCACGGCGGAACTGGTTCAGCAGGCTGTTCGGCACGAACAGCGCGTCCGGCAGATTCACCTCAATATTGCGCGCGTAATAAATGGTCTGCCCCAGCTTCGCCACGCCATCCTTAAGGTTGCTAAGCGCTTTCTCCGCATTGTTCGCCACCTCGAACAGGCCGTCGAGCGTATGCGTCACGCTGATACCGTCTTCGCAGGTCATGGTCAGGATCAGTTGCTCTTCCCAGCCACCCAGCGCGATATCCACCGCAATGCGGCGCTCGCTAGACGTCTTGAGCAAGGCCTGCTGCCAGTTGTGATCCAGGTTACGGTTAAGCGCCGCATTAGGACGGGCTTTGTAGAGATCGGCAGGCATTTCGTTCGGCCAGACGCGATAGCGATTTTCGCCGGTTTTCTCCACCGTATTGGCGCGGAAACCCACCACTTCACGTTTGATCATCACGTTGAGACCATCGCCGTTCGCCAGCGGCTCTGTAACCTGAACATCAAGATGATCTTTCGCCACTTTCAGCACTTCACCCACCGGCAGGCCGATAAACTTCGGTGAATCGAACGCGCCAATATCCCCTTTACGGGCATTCACGAAATAGTCCGTGCTGCCGCGGTGGAAGGTCTTGTCCGTCGACGGAATAAAGAAATGCTCTGTACGACCGGCGGACGCGCGCGCCAGGTCACCGCGATCGTCGATGATGGCATCCAGCATCTGACGATAATGGGCGGTGATATTTTTCACGTAGCTCATGTCCTTGTAGCGCCCTTCAATTTTGAAGGAGCGTACACCGGCGTCGATCAGCGCGCCGAGGTTGGCCGTCTGATCGTTATCTTTCATCGACAGCAGGTGTTTTTCGAATGCCACCACGCGGCCCTGATCGTCTTTCAGGGTATACGGCAGACGACAGGCCTGAGAGCAGTCTCCCCGGTTCGCGCTGCGCCCCGTCTGGGCGTGAGAGATATTACACTGCCCGGAATAGGCCACACACAGCGCACCGTGGATAAAGAATTCAATGGTCGCGTCGGTCGCCTGGTGGATATCGCGGATCTGATTCAGGTTCAGCTCGCGCGCCAGAACAATCTGCGTAAACCCGACGTCCGAAAGAAACTTCGCCTTCTCAACGGTGCGGATATCGCACTGGGTGCTGGCGTGCAGCTCAATCGGCGGGATATCCAGTTCCAGAACGCCCATATCCTGAACGATCAGGGCGTCAACGCCGGTCTGGTAGAGATCGGTAATCAGACGCTGCGCGGGCTCAAGCTCATCATCATGAAGAATGGTGTTCAGGGTCACGAACACCTTCGCCCCGAAACGGTGGGCGAACGGGACCAGCTCGGCAATGTCGCGCAGGCTGTTGCTGGCGTTATGACGGGCACCGAAGCCAGGGCCGCCAATGTAGACGGCATCCGCCCCGTGAAGAATGGCTTCACGGGCAATGGCGGCGTCGCGGGCCGGGCTTAGCAGTTCAAGATGATGGGAGTGCAGGCGCATACTTCGTCGTTATCCGTTATGGTCAAAATGGCGGCTATTGTAGTCAGAAGTCTGTGCCAGTGAAACCGTTTTGCGTCGCTTTAGCGGGGATAATGGATCAGAGAGTGAAAATGCACCGTCCGGGCGCTGCTGTTGCGGTATGCGTGCGGTTTGTCGCCGGCAAAACGCACGCCGGAATCAGCGTATAGCGTGCGCCAGACACCGTCGATCTGCATGTCCAGCTCACCGCTTATCACCACCACGTGTTCGATCACCCCGGCTTCGTGCGGCGTGGACTCACTCAGCGCGCCGGGCGACAGGGTGATGGAGAAATGGTCGAACTTAAGCTGTTCATCCCAGGGGAAAAGCGGTTTCACCACCATCGCCTGCTGCTGCGGATCGAACACCGCCTGCGGTTCGCTCTCTGGAGTGATAAACGCCGAAAAAGGTACGTTCAGCCCGGTGGCGATTTTCCACAAGGTAGAGACCGTCGGGCTGGACTCATTGCGTTCGATTTGCCCAAGCATCGCTTTCGACACGCCCGTCTCTTCCGCCAGTTTCGACAGGCTCCAGCCCCGCGCCTGACGCAGCGCTTTCAGTGTGGTTGCCAGGTGTTGAGTGATATCCATAGTTCCTCCCGTTGCGGCAAAGCATACCACTTGTACGCTATAGCGCACAGTGATACCTTATCCCGGACGTTATAACGCACAACGGAGTTTCCATGCGATCGACTGCCTCTCTCTTTCCTGCCGTGCTGGCCGGTTTTGTTGCCGTGCTGGTGGGCTATGCCAGCTCTGCCGCCATTATCTGGCAGGCGGCTGCGGCGGCTGGCGCCAGTACACAGCAAATCGCCGGATGGATGACCGCGCTGGGGCTCGGGATGGGGATCAGCACGCTGGCATTGTCGTGGTGGTATAAAGCCCCGGTGCTGACCGCCTGGTCGACGCCTGGCGCGGCGCTGCTCGCCACCAGCCTGCATGGCGTGACGCTGGCGGAAACCATCGGGGTATTTATATTCGCGAATGCGCTGATTCTGCTGTGCGGCGTCACCGGTCTGTTTGCCCGGTTGATGAAACTGATCCCGCACTCGCTTGCCGCCGCTATGCTGGCGGGCGTGCTGTTACAGTTTGGCCTGAAGGCATTCAGCAATCTTGAGGGACACATTTTTCTTTGCGGCAGTATGCTGGCCGCCTGGCTGGTGGCCAAAGCCGTCGCGCCCCGGTACGCCATTGTCGCCACGCTGCTGGTGGGCGTGTTCGTGGCCTGGGCCGGAGGTGACGTTGTCACGGACAGGATGACGTTATCGGTCATCATGCCAGAATTCATTGCCCCTGCGTTTACCATCACCAGCCTGCTCAGCATCGGCTTACCCTTCTTCCTGGTGACCATGGCGTCGCAGAATGCGCCCGGCTTCGCCACCATGCAGGCATCGGGCTATCCGCTGCCGATCTCACCGCTGATCGTTGCCACCGGCGGGCTGGCGCTGCTGTTGTCCCCCTTCGGCGTTTATTCTATATGCATCGCCGCCATCACTGCCGCCATCTGCCAGAGCCCGGACGCCCATCCAGATGCCAGTAAACGCTGGCTGGCCGCGGCGGCGGCAGGCGGGTTTTATCTGCTGGCGGGGGTGTTCGGCGGGTCGATTTCCGGGCTGATGGCCGCCCTGCCGCTGAGCGGCATCCAGACGCTGGCCGGGCTGGCCCTGCTCGGCACTATCAGCGGCAGTTTGTATCAGGCACTGAACCATGAAGCAGAGCGCGACGCGGCGATCGTCACCTTTCTGATGACCGCCAGCGGCGTCACGCTCCTGGGAATTGGCTCCGCCTTCTGGGGGCTGGTGCTGGGAGGGATCTGTTACGCCGTCTTCTCACGCCTTCGCCGCGCGTAGCTGTGACGGCGTGATGCCGGTCATGCTGCGAAAACGGTTACTGAAATGGCTGGCGGAGTTAAATCCGCAGGCCAGCGCGATGTCGGTGAGCGGCGTGGTCGTGTGCTGCACCAGCGCTTTGGCCTTCTCCATGCGGCGCTGCATGACATACTGATGCGGCGCCAGCCCCATCGACTGGCGGAACATCCGCGCGAAGTGATACTCACTGAGTGCGGCCTGGCCCGCCAGTTCCGCCAGCGTTAAGGGTTGCGCCAGGTTTTCCTCGATAAAGGCCAGCACGTTGCGCAGTACAAACGGCGATAACCCGCCGGTCACCACCGGTAACTTCCACTGTACGCTGGAATAGTGCTGGACCAAATGCGTCAGCAATAAGGTCGACGCGGTGCTCAGGGTGAGCTGATTGGCGTTTTGCTGCCAGTCGCAGCCGAGCAAAAACTGGCGATAAAGGGCAGTGATTTTCGGATCGCTGCCGAAGATTTTTTCCTCCAGCGTCAGCGATAGCGGTCGTTTATCCCAGATTTTCTCCCCCACGTCCCGCAGGTGTTCATCGGTGCAGTAGAGGTGCACGAACGACAGGTCGTCACGAATATCCCACGTGGATTCGCTCTCTTCCGGCATCAGACAAAAACGGTCCGGCCCGCCGCCATTTTTCCAGCCACCCGGCGTTTTTTGATAGCTTTCATAACCATCCGCCACGTACAGGCTAAGGGTGTGATGGTTGCTTTTCACGGTGATCGTGTCGTGTTTGTTGTACCACGCCGCCAGTTGAATGCCAGTATTGAGCGCGACGGTTTCCCGCAGCACTGCATTTTGTTGGCGTAACGTTTCAAAGGTGTCGTAAACGAGAGACATGGCCGTAAACAGGTGATTAATCAGACTGTCAGTCTAAGAAGTGTTGCAGCCTGTTACCAGCCATCGCGCGAGAAAAAAGCGCAAGAATTTGCAAGTCCGGCGCAAGATGATGAAAGCCGGGCCCCCCTTCTTTCGCCACACTGTTGTTTTTCGCGGTATGAGAAGAGAGAAACCATGAACGCATTACTCTATGGGCTGGTCGTTGTGATCTGGGGCACGACCTGGATCGCTATTTTTTTGCAACAGGGGCCGGTTGCAGCGCCGGTCTCCATTTTCTGGCGCTTCGCCGTGGCCAGCGCCACGATGATGATCGTCCTGGTCGCCCTTCGCCGCCTGCGCAGGCTGGCGCTGCGGGATCATCTCTACTGCATGCTTCAGGGCTGCTGCGTTTTCTGTTTCAACTTCTGGTGCTTTTACACCGCCGCCGCCCATATCAATACCGGCCTTGAGTCGGTGATTTTCTCGATGGCCGTGCTGTATAACGCCATCAACAGCTTTATCTTCTTCGGCCAGCGTCCACCCGCCCGCTTCTGGACGGCGGCAGCGCTGGGGCTTATCGGGATCATTACCCTGTTCTGGGACGATCTGCTCGCCAGCGGCTGGAGCGCGTCGTTGCTTACGGGCATCGGGCTTTCCGCCCTCGGCACCTACGGCTTCTCGCTGGGGAATATGATCAGCATGCGTCATCAGCGAAACGGGCTGGAAACCATGACCACCAACGCCTGGGCGATGCTGTACGGCACCGTCGTGATGGGCCTTATCGCGCTCTTCAGGGGCGACAGCTTTATGCCGGAATGGACGGTGAGCTATATGGGGGCGCTGCTCTATCTTGCGCTGTTTGGCTCGGTGATTGCCTTCGGCGCCTACTTTACGCTGGTAGGCCGCATTGGTCCCGGTAAAGCCGCGTACAGCACCCTGCTGTTCCCGCTGGTGGCGCTGTCGATTTCAACGGTGTACGAGGGTTACGTGTGGCATCTCAACGGGATCGTCGGCCTGCTGTTGATACTGGGGGGAAATATGGTGATGTTTACGAAGCCGGAAACCTGGTTCCGCCGCCTCCGGACGGCATAAAAAAACGGCCTGCGAAAATGCAGGCCGTTTTTTATTATTTTGTTGTCTGATGGACATCAAACATGGTGGCATCCGTCGCCATGTCATCCACAACCTGCTTCAGGGTGCCGAAGCCCATCGGCGTATTCTCGTTCGCCAGCTCTTTCCCTTCACCCTTACGAACAACCTTAATCACCGGTTTGTTCGTGGCCGCATCGATTAACTCACCTTCGAAGAACAGGTGCGTATCCATGGTGCGATGGCCCGTTGCCATCTGCGTACCCGCAACCAGCAGCGCCACAGGCACCACTTCATAGAACTGCAAACCTTCTTTGTCTGAGCTCACACCGGTAATGGCGCCGCGGAAGATCAGGCTATGTTTGCCCGGCGTCGTCACAATCGGCTTACGCTGACCAATCGCGGTTTTCAGTTTGGTATTGGTATAATTCAACAGCTCATCAAGCGTTTTTTGCCCAAGCTGAGTGGTCGGTTTTGGCGTCGGATAATAGGTTATCGGAGTCCAGATAATGCTGTCGTAATTCGCCTCATTATAGGACGGGTCAACCCAACGCAGGGTTGGCTTCCCGGTTGCAGATTTCATCTCCTGCAAGCCGGAGTAATCTTTTAAAAAACCTGAATATTGATCGGGGGCTGCGACTTTGGACGCACAGCCTGAAAGGGCCAACAGACCAGAAAGCACTGCAACTTTAAAAAAAGTGTGAGTACGCATGATGGTATTCCATGTTATCTGCAAGTATGCACTTGAAGTTATAACAAAAAATCGGGGGGCGTGTTGTGGCAAAAAATGACGAAGACAGCACAAATAGCGGAAAAATTGCCCGACCGAAACCGGGCAGTGAGAATTACTCTTTCAGGTCCACTTGCCAGAACAGGTGTTTGCCGAAGGGATCGATTTCGTAACCCGTGACCTCTTTACGGACTGGCTCAAAAATCGTCGAGTGGGCAATCATTACCGCCGGCATTTGATCGTGCATCATCTGCTGCGCCTGCTTGTACAGCGCCACGCGTTTTTCGCGATCGGTTATCGATTTAGCTTCGGCAATCAGGTTATCAAACGGCTTATAGCACCATTTGGCCGAGTTCGACCCGCCGTTGGCGGACGTACAGGTAAACAGTGGGCCGAAGAAGTTATCCGGATCGCCCGTCGCCGTTGTCCAGCCCATCAGTGCGGCCTGATGCTCCCCGCCCTTTACGCGCTTCAGGTATTCGCCCCATTCGTAGGTCACGATTTTGGTCTGTACGCCCACTTTCGCCCAGTCCGCCTGGATCATCTCCGCCATACGCTTCGCGTTCGGGTTATACGGCCGCTGCACGGGCATGGCCCACAGATCGATGCTTACGCCGTTGGCAAATCCCGCCTCCTTTAACAGCGCTTTCGCTTTTTCTGGATCGTAATCGTAGTCTTTCAGCTCGCTGTCGGCACTCCAGACGCCAGGCGGCAGCAGGTTTTTCGCCGCCGTGCCAGTGCCGTGGAAGACCGCCTCAATGATGGCGGGTTTATTAATCGCCATCGCCAGCGCCTGACGCACTTTTACGTTATCCAGCGGCGGCTTTTGCGTGTTAAACGCCAGGAAACCGGTATTCAGACCGGCCTTGCTCATCAGGTTGATGTCTTTGTTAGCCTTCATACGCGGCAGGTCCGCCGGGTTCGGGAACGGCATCACCTGGCACTCATTCTTCTCGACTTTGGCAAAACGTACCGAGGCGTCCGGCGTGATGGTGAACACCAGACGATCCAGCTTCGATTTTCCCTGCCAGTAGTCCGGGAAAGCGGTAAAGAGGATGCGGGAATCCTTCTGGTATTGCGCCAGCTTAAACGGCCCGGTGCCAATCGGCTGCATATCGACCTTTTCTGGCGTGCCCGCTTTCAGCATGGCATCGGCATACTCCGCCGACAGAATGGAGGCAAAGTACCACGCCAGATCAGCGACAAACGGCGCTTCCGGATGCGCCAGGGTGAAGCGCACGGTGTGGTCGTCAACTTTATCAATAGCGGTAATCAGGCTGCCGAACTCCAGACTTTCGAAGTTGGAATAACTGCCGTTGGAGACGTTATGGTAAGGATGATTCACATCCTTCTGGCGCATAAACGAGAAAATCACGTCATCCGCGTTGAAGTCGCGCGTCGGCGTGAACAGCTTATTACTGTGGAATTTCACCCCTTTGCGCAGGTGGAAGGTGTAGACCTTGCCATCCTCGCTTACCTCCCAGCTTTCCGCCAGGCTCGGCACCAGTTCGGTAGTGCCCGGTTTGAAATCGACCAGACGGTTATAAACCGGTACGGCGCTGGCGTCCACGCTGGTCCCCGACGTATAGAGCTGAGGATTGAAATTTTCCGGCGATCCTTCGGAGCAATACACCAGCGTTTTTGCCGCGACGGTGGAACTGACCGTCAGCGCAGCAAGCGCCAGCGTTATCATTGTGAATGTGCTTTTCATCATTTATTCCTGTCTTTTTAATTCGACGGCTAATTACTTCTTTTGCCATTTCATAAATAACATTAAAGTGATGGCGCAAACACATGAAAAATAAATACAGAAGGAAACACTATGGGCTCAGAACTCTCCAGACAATTAACCCAACGCTTTTTCCGCTATCTCGCCATCACCAGCCAGAGCGACCCGAAAGTCAAAACCCTGCCCTCCACCCCGGGTCAGCACGACATGGCGCGGGAGCTGGCGAAGGAGCTGGAAACGCTGGGGTTAGACGATATTGTGATAGATGAGTTCGCCACCGTTACCGCCGTGAAAAAAGGTAATGTTCCCGGCGCGCCGCGGATTGGTTTTATTACCCATATCGACACCGTCGACGTCGGTTTATCCCCGGATATTCATCCACAAATATTAACGTTTACGGGGGATGATCTCTGCCTGAATAAAGAGAAAGATATTTGGCTGCGCGTAAATGAGCACCCTGAAATTCTGGCTTATCCTGATGAGGAGATTATTTTCAGCGACGGAACCAGCGTATTAGGCGCAGATAATAAAGCGGCCGTCACCGTGGTCATGACGGTGCTGGAAAACCTCACCGCTGAACACAAGCATGGCGATATTGTGGTGGCGTTTGTGCCCGATGAAGAGATTGGCCTGTGCGGGGCGAAAGCGCTGGATTTGAAGCGCTTCGACGTCGATTTTGCCTGGACCATCGACTGCTGCGAGCTGGGGGAAATTGTTTACGAGAACTTTAACGCGGCAGCGGCTGAAATTCGCTTTACCGGCGTCACGGCTCACCCGATGTCCGCCAAAGGGGTGCTGGTCAATCCGCTGCTGATGGCAACGGATTTCATCAGCCATTTCGATCGCCGGCAAACCCCGGAATGCACCGAGGGGCGCGAAGGTTATATCTGGTTTAACAGCATCCAGGCCGGGCAGAACGAAGCGATACTGAAAGCCAATATTCGTGATTTTGACAAAGACGGCTTTGCCGCCCGCAAGCAGCACATTGCCGATGTGGCGGCGCAAATAGCCGCGCAGCATCCCACGGCAAACGTGGAATACCGCATTGAGGATACCTACAGCAATATCAGCAACGCGATTGGCGAAGACCGCCGCGCGATCGACCTGATGTTCGAGGCGATGGAGTCGCTCGGCATCACCCCAAAACCGATCCCCATGCGCGGTGGCACGGATGGGGCGGCCCTGTCAGCTAAAGGCCTGCTCACCCCGAACTTCTTCACCGGTGCCCATAACTTCCACTCGAAGTTTGAGTTTTTACCGCTGTCGTCGTTCGAGGCCTCCTGTCGCACTGCACTGCAACTCTGTCTGCTGGCGGCGCGTTAAGCGGGCTTGCGTGCGAGCATGGTGGCGAAGCGCAGCTTGATACGGTTCCCGTTGGCATCGGTACGGTGGAGTTCCCCCACCTCTTCGTTGTACTTGATCAGCTCCCAGCCTTCGTAGTAGTTGCTCAGTTCACCGGTTTTGAAGGCAAACGGGAAGCCGACGGTGCACGGATAATCCTCCGTATCCATGGCGGCAACGATCAGGTTATAGCCGCCTGGTTTAGTGCAACGCTGCATATTGGCGATAAGACCAGGGATGGTTTTCGCTTCGAGGAACATCAATACGACGGTGGAAAGAATAAAATCATATTCGCCGTCAAAGGTCAGGTTGTTCAGATCCTTAATCGCCGTTTGCAGATTCGCGATCCCTTCCGCCGCCTTAATGCGCTCGATGTTATCGATGCTCATCGGGTTTTTATCCCACGCCGTCACGTCATAGCCATTGGCAGCGAGGTAGAGGCTGTTGCGGCCATTCCCGCAACCCAGATCGAGCGTTTTACCCGGCTTAACAATGTCCGCGCTGAGCAGCACCTCTGAGTGCGTGCGGGTCAGCCCATATTTCTCAGTAAAGTAGTTTTCATCGACAGTCATTATTTTTCCTCAGATTGCATAAGCAGTGCCTTATCAGCGCGCACCAGTAGTTTGCCCTGCATCAGCAAGATAAAAGTACGGACCAGCAGCATCGCGATGATGACGTTGGTGAAAATAAACAGGGGAACCGCGAGGGCATGAAAGAACCCTGACGGACTGCTCTGCCCAAGATGTAAACCGGTGGTCGCCAGCGCCGACACCCCGAACGAGAAGCTCCAGAACGACGCGTTGAACGGCTGTGACAGATACCACGGCATCAGACGCAGCATAAACAGGAGTTGCAACAGACCATAGCCGAAAAGCATTTTGGCGAAGGTGTCCGCTTCGCCGCCGTTGACGCTAAACCAGGCGCTACAGGCTACCAGGGCAGGCGCAAGCTGGATCCCAAGCGAGGTACGAAGCGCCGCGGGCAGTTCGCCCGCGCTGCGCAGGCGTTGCAAAATGACCGGCTCCAGGCTTAGCCAGGAAAAGACCCCGGCGCCAAGGAACACCAGCCCCGCATCGTGGAAACCCAGCGCACCGCAGGCCATCGCGCTGATAAAATTGTTCGCTACCGTCGGCAGATACAGTCCCGGAGTCGTGGCCTCTTCCGGATGCTTGCCGCGCCACAGCCCGGCGCTTTGCCAGGCGGCATACGCAAGCTGGATCACCACGCCCACGCTAAACAACCCCAGCGCCACCGGGCGATACCACGGCACAAAGCCGATGGCCACCAGCAGAGTGGTGGCAGGAAACAGGCTGACAAAACTGCTCATTACCGGATGCCGCATCTCGGCCAGCACGCTATATGGAAACCGTACCGCACGGGTAAGAAACGCTACGCTCAGAAGGAACCAGATCGCCACCGCCAGCGCCACCAGGATCTCGCCCGGCCAGCGCGTCACCGGCCAGATGGTGCTGGCATAACGCCAGGCGAACCCCATGCCTATGGTCCCGAGGACCATACCGAAATACCCGGCGGGCAAGTTAAGAACGCGTTGGTTTTGGTTATGCATTTTTTTTAAACTTTAAAATGTATTTTAAATGCCATTTTAAGGGGTTTCCTGAGCGGACGCCAGCACTTCGAAAAACCAAAAGTTTGCTACGTTTATTGAAAGGCTTTTCAGGGATAACACGATGACAAAATATCGACTTGGCAATGAAACGCGTCTCTGGCGCTGGCAGGACGGCTCAACGCCGTGCACAACGCCTCTCAGACAAATTATTGCCGTGAAGGATTTTAACGATGTGACCAGCGGGACTAAAGGCGGTTGGGTTGAGGATGAACACGCGCTCGCCCAGGACGGGGATTGCTGGGTTTATGATGAAAACAGCGTGGTGTTTGCCGGGGCCAGAATATCCGGTAACGCCCGCCTCACCCAACCCTGCATCGTAAGCCACCGCGCACACGTGGGCGGCAACAGCTGGCTTGACGCCGCAGAGGTGAGTCACGGGGCGGTAATAAGTGACAACGTCACCATTCAGCACTCCACCGTACGCGGGGAATGCCGTATCGCGGGTGACGCGCGGGTGCTGCATAACAGCCTGGTGATTGCAGCCAAAGGGCTGACACCCGACCGTGAGCAGATCCTGCAAATCTATGACCGAGCCACGGTCAGCCAGTCGCGTATTGTGCATCAGGCACAAATCTACGGTGATGCCATGGTGACCTGGGCCTTTGTTGAGCACCGCGCCGAGGTGTTCGATCGCGCCATTCTTGAGGGCAACGCGCTGAATAACGTCTGGGTGTGCGACTGCGCCAAAGTGTACGGCAACGCCCGTCTGCTGGCCGGTCTGGAGGAGGATGCCATCCCGACCGTGCGGTACAGTTCACAGGTCGCGGAAAACGCTCTCGTCGAAGGCAACTGCGTCATTAAACACCACGTATTAATAGGCGGTGAGGCGTGGTTACGCGGCGGGCCGATCCTGATTGACGACAAAGTGGTTATTCAGGGGCGGGCGCGTATCAGCGGCGATGTCCTGATTGAGCATCAGGTGGAAATAACGGACGATGCGGTTATCGAGGCGCTGGACGGTGACAGCATTCGCGTCCGGGGAGCCAAAGTGATCAACGGCGACACGCGGATCACCCGGACGCCGCTTCTGGGGGCGCTATAGCGGGAAGATTCTGGCGTACAGGTTCACGTCATCGTAACGGCCGTTGAGCATTTCCGCTTCCCGCAAACAACCTTCGAGCGTGAAACCGTTGCGCTGCGCCACCCGGTTACTGCTCTGGTTATCCACGCGACACTTGATCACAAAACGGCGGATCTCGCCGCGCTCAACGTAATAGCGCATAAACGCCTGGAGCGCCTGAGAAAGTATTCCCTGCCCCTGATGCGCTTCGTCCAGCCAGTAGCCGATATACCCGGCCTTATTCGCAGGCTCGATCGCGTTGAAAGACAGCACGCCCACCAGCTCGTCATTCATAAAAATCAGGAACATTTTGGCGTAACCGCGCTGGTGCAGCATCTGGTTGCTCTGCACGTTGCGGCGCGTGTCCTCTTCGCTGCCGACATGCTGCGCCCAGTCGAAGGCGGTTTGCAGCCAGGTTTTGTTTTTGATTACGAGGTTATGCAGATCGGTGGTATAGCGCTCTTCGACGGCGCGAAGCTCGATTTCCTGGTTAACAGGGATGATTTCTGAAGACATGGTGCCTCTTAATTGCCGGGTGGAGCTAACGCTTACCCGGCCTACAAATGCGTCCGGAGCAGGCCGGGTCGCCACCCGGCACAAACCCATAAGGACTAGCGCATGATCCGGTCGTCAACGTAGTTACGTTTGTCCGGCGCGGGCGGGAAGTACTGGTACAGCCAGGTCTCGCTGATGGCATCGCCCTGACAGCGCAGGAACAGGCGCAAATCCACCGGCTCGGTGGAGTCAGAGGTTGGATACCAGTCAAACAGAATGCGATACCCGTCGAACGGCTCGACATAGAGGATCTCCACCTGCTTCGCTTCACCGCTGGAGAGGGTGATCACCGGCTCAATGCCCTTCGGTGCGGCGGCCTTCAGATCGCCCCCGACGAAGTCAATGGCAAAGCGACGGGCCCACACTTTCGGGTAATTTTCACCCGGCGCCCAGCCCTCCGGGAAGCCGCCCATACCGGTACGGGTGGCGTAGACATTTGCCAGCGGGGAACGCACCGGCGGCTGCGCGCTCCAGTAGAGACGGTATTTGAAGTCCAGCTCATCACCCGCCTGCACCGGTTTCTCTGGCTGCCAGAAGCAGACCACGTTATCGAGCGTCTCGCCGGTTGTCGGGATCTCCATCAGGGCAATGGAACCTTTCCCCCAGTTGTTGCGCGGCTCGACCCACAGGCTTGGTCGCTTGTTATACCAGCCCATGACGTCCTGGTAATGAGAGAAGTCACGGTCAAGCTGCAACAAACCAAAGCCTTTCGGGTTTTTATCCAGGTAGGCGTTAAATTGCAGCTTTTGCGGGTTGTTCAGCGGCCGGCAGATCCACTCCCCGTTACCGCGCCACATCGCCAGGCGGTCTGAATCGTGGATCTGCGGATGAATGGTGTCGCACATGCGGCGTTCGTTGTTGCCGCAGCTAAACATGCTGGTCATTGGCGCGATGCCGAGCTGCTTGATGTCTTTGCGCGCATAGAGATGGTTTTCGACGTCCATGATCACCTGGCTCTTCTCACAGTGGATCACAAACTTATAGGCACCGGTAATGCTCGGGCTGTCCAGCAGCGCATAGACGGTAAAGGTGGTATCACCTGGCTTCACGGTTTCAAACCAGAAGGAGGTGAAATCCGGGAACTCTTCCGGGGTGTCGGTAAAGGTATCCACCGCCAGACCGCGCGCGGAGAGGCCGTACTGGTAGGTATCATCCACCGCCCGGAAGTAGCTTGCGCCCAGGAAGGAAACGATATCGCGTCGCGCCAGCTCCGGCGCTTTAAAGACGCGGAATCCGGCGAAGCCGAGGTCGCTCTGCCCTTCAAGCTGGCGGGTATCCACGCCCGTATCGCCGTAGCTGAACAGCTCAGGCCGGAAGTGGATCTCACGCGCCTGAGAGGTGGTTTGATCCAGCGAGAACATGCGCACGCGGCGGCGGAATCCCTTCCCCATATGGAAGAACTGGGCGTCCAGCTGACGGCCTTCAATGTTATTCCACAGCGACTGCTTCTCATCGTAACGGATGGCGTTGTACGCCTGCGGCGTCATGGTGGCCAGCGTTTCCGGCAGTGGACGCGGCGCACCGCCCCACGGGGTTTTCGCCAGATCGTGCGCCATGGATTGCAGAACAGAGAAGTCAAAGCGACGGCTCTGACCGTCGGCAATGTCGGAGTCAGCAGCATATGCCGCCTGGGAAAACAGAGAAGCAAGGCCAGAAGTGCCGCTCAGGGCAGCCATTGCCAGGGAACCTTTGAGAAAACGTCTGCGATTCATGCCTGAGAAAACGTCCTTATGGTCGTGTGAATGAGTTTCGCGCGCAGCGAAATGACGGCAAGAAAGAACGCACAGCCTAAACAAAAACGGTTAAGAATCCAATTGTTGGCGGGTGATTATCTGAACAAACCGAGAAATATTTTCTGTCGACCAGAACGGCCTGAAAAAGGGGTAAAGTTATGTATAAAAGAGTCCCGGCTGGACATCAACAGCCGGGACCAACGAGGCGGTTATTTTACGCTGACATCGATACCCGGGAAGTACTTATCAGCCAGTTTAGCGATCGTGCCGTCGGCACGTACTTTATCAATTGCGGCATCAAGCTGCTTTTTGGTGGCCTCATCCCCCTTACGCAGCCCAAAGCCGATCCCACTGCCGAGGATGGTGTCGTCCGACACCGGTTTGCCGATAAAGCCAAACCCTTTACCCTGCGGCTTGCTGAGGAAACCCGCCTGCCCGGCCGCTGACATCACCAGCGAGGCATCGATGCGGCCATTCAGCAAATCCCCCCAGGCCATATTCTGATCTTTATAAGACACCACGGTGACACCGTGCTTTTCCCAGTGCTCTTTGGCGTAAGTTTCCTGAATGGAACCCTGGAGAACGCCGATGGTTTTGCCCTTCAGCCCTTCGGGGGTAGCCTCTACCGCTGAACCGGCTTTGCCCACCAGCTGGGAGGGAATGCGATAGATGGGCTGGGTGAAATCAATGCTCTTGCGACGCTGTTCGGTGATGTTCATCGCCGAGTTGATGGCGTCGAACTTCTTCGCCACCAGACCGGGGATAAGCGCATCAAACGAGGTTTCAACCCAGCTGCACTTCAGCGCGGCGGCTTTACAGATGGCATTTCCCAGCTCTACGTCAAACCCTTCCAGCTCCCCTGACGCATTGCGGCTTTCAAACGGCGGATATTCCGCTTCCAGCCCGTATCGCAACTCGGTAGCGGCAAACGACGAGAATGAACACAGCAGTCCCATGCCGACAACTAACGCGCGTAATTTCATCTCAAATTCCTTAACGTGGTGTAACCCGACAAAGGGCCTGGGCACCTGCCCGTAACGTCGCCTCATCCTTCGCAAAAGAGAGACGGATTAACTTATTGTCCGTGCCATCGGCATAAAACGCCGACAGCGGAATGGTGGCAACCCCGAACTCGACAATCAGCCTTTTCACCAGCTCGCTGTCGCGCTCGTCGCTAAAGCCGCTGTAATCCGCCAGCAGAAAGAACGAACCGGCACTGGGTAGCAGCCTGAACGGTGAGTCGGCGAGCAAACTTTGCAACAGATCGCGCTTGCGCTGATAAAACGCCGCCAGCGACAGCCAGGTTTGCGGATCGGTCATGTGTTCGGCAAACGCGTACTGCATCGGCGTATCGGCAGAGAACATTAAAAATTGATGGACCTTACATATCTCATCCATCAGCTCTGCGGGTGCCACACAATAACCCACACGCCAGCCGGTGACGTGATAGGTTTTTCCGAAAGAAGAAATAATCACGCTGCGCTCCGCCAGCTGCGGGTGCGTCGCCATTCCGTGGTGCGGTTCGCCATCAAAAACGACGTGCTCATACACTTCGTCAGACAAAATGATGATGTCGGTGTGGCGCGTCAGCGCTGCCAGCTGGTGCAGATCGGCGGCTGAAAACACCTGTCCGCTCGGGTTGTGCGGCGTATTGACGATGATCATCCGCGTGCGCGGGGTAATGGCCGCCCGTACTTCATCCCAGTTCACGGCAAAATCCGGTACCGTCAGCTTAATGGCGATCGGCGTCGCTCCTTGCAGACGCACAATCGGCGCATAGCTGTCAAAGGAGGGCTCGAAATAGATCACCTCATCACCAGGATGAACCAGCCCGCTGATGGCTGAGTAAAGCCCTTCGCTGGCGCTGGCGGTCACCAGCACCTCACTCGCCGGGTCATAGCGTGTGCCATAGAGCGTGGCAATTTTGTCCGCGATGCGCTCCCTGAGCGGTTGCAGCCCGGTCATGGAGGCGTACTGGTTATGCCCTGCCTCCATGGCGCGGGTCACGCCGGAGATAAGTTTTGGGTCGCAGGAAAAATTCGGCGCACCCTGAGAAAGGTTGATGGCGTTATGCCGGGCTGAAAGCTGGCCGATAACGGTAAAAATGGTGGTTCCCACATCGGGCAATTTGGATCGTGTCTGCACCGGCGTTTTCAAAGTCATCCTCTGTCCCTTCTCGTGGTGAATGCATAACTATTCAAACAACAACTTCATTGCCGGGACAATCGAATTGTTGTCATAATAGCCATGACAAAAACGCATAGCTAAGGTGAGATATGTCGCGTCGTTCATTTCCGCTTAATGCCGTAGAGACGTTCATCGTGACCGCGCGTCACCTGAATCTTACCCATGCCGCGAAGGAGCTTTGTCTGACGCAGGGGGCGGTAAGCCGCAAAATTGCCTCGCTGGAAAGCTGGTTCGGCTTCCCGCTGTTCGAGCGCCATGCGCGCGGCCTGCGCCTCTCCTCTCAGGGAAGCGCCCTGCTGCCGGAGCTGCAATCTGCGTTTGAGCACCTGCTGAACGTTGCTGAACAGGCGCGAACGCACCAGACCGTTATTCGTCTGAAAGCGCCTACCTGCGCGATGCGCTGGCTGGTGCCGCGTCTGCTACAGGTGGAGCGCGAACAGCCGGAACTCCAGATTGCGCTGACCACCACCACCGATCACAACGTCAATTTCAAAACCGAATCCTGTGACGCGGCGATTGTGTTTGGGACGCACATGAGCGCCGGCGATCTGCTGTTCGAAGAGGCCTTAACCCCTGTGATGAGCCCGCTGCGGGCCGGTTCTGTGCTGGAAACACTCACCTTCCTTCACCCCACGCGGGACAAAACGGACTGGACGCTGTGGCTGGCGAAACAGCCGGGTCCGCCGCCAGCTATGCTCAAAAATCAACACTTCGAAACCATGGATCTGGCCATTACCGCCGCCATTCAGGGGCTGGGCATCGCCATCGCGGATGAAACGCTGGTGGAGGAGGATGTGCGCGCCGGACGGCTGATGCGGCCTTTTGACACGAGCATAAAGACGGGGGCGAGCTACCGGCTGGTATTACGCGACGCACCCGGCCCGGAAAACGGACTGGATGCGTTTCGCGCCTGTCTGCTCAGTCGAGGCTGACGTGGTGTTTCATCACCCGTTTGAAGAGGCTCATACGGGCACGCATGAAGCGGTTTTCAAGCCGAAAACCTGCATGTTTATTCACGCCGATACGTAACAGCACGTCTCGCCCTTTCCGGCAGGCGGGCCAGCGCGTGGGCCCTGTCAGGCTATCGCGTGCCCCCGCATTCCGGGCAAAGCTCACCCAGTAGTCCGCCACCTGAGCGGCGAAGGCCAGATCGCGTTCATTCACATACTGCCGCGAGGGTTCCACCTGTCCAAGGGTATCGAACACGTAGGGCACTTCGTTGCCGTGCCAGGCGCCGTTGATGTACGTCGCGTGCTCCGCTTCGGCCACATAATCAAACCAGTATCGCCAGCACAGGCCGCCCGCCCGCTGCTGGGCCTGCATCACCACGTATCCCATGGTGGTGAAGGCCATGTCGCGGCATACCTGCCTGCCAAGTTCCTCATCGCCCTTCACGCCAGGATAAAGCAGCTTAATCAGCCCCAGGCCAAAGCGCCGTTCACGGCGAAGCTTCTGGATCTGCCCGGCAAGATCGACCCCGAACACCGACATCACGCTGGCTTCGTCGCTGTTTGAGCCAATCATCACCGGTACAGGGTGCTGACGAGCCGCGAAGAAAACGTCGAGCATGGCCTCAGGCAAAACGCAATCCCCCACGATGGGCGCAGGGGCGATATTCAGCGGCGAGGTCAGAGGCCAGAACGCCTCAGGCGGGATCGCGCGAAGCTGTTCCGCGGTGGCATTGTGCAGGCCGAAATGGGCGGCAATCGCTTCGCCTTTATGCATGGCCTGCTCGCGCGGGGTGTCGGGCAGCGTGTACCCGCTTTGCACAATGGCTTTATGGAACAGTCCTCCCGCAAGCGGGGAAGCCATCAGCGAGAGCACGCTGCGCGCACCGGCCGACTCGCCAAATACGGTGATGTTCTCAGGATCGCCGCCGAACGCGGCGATGTTATCGCGCACCCATTCCAGGGCCTTGATCTGGTCGAGCAGCGCAAAGTTATGCACCACGCGCTCTTCTTCCCCCTCCAGCGCCGGATGGGCAAAAAAACCGAGGTGTCCGAGACGGTAATTGATCGTTACCACCACCGCGCCGCGCTTCGCCAGCGCCCTGCCGTTATACGGAGGCAGCCCGCCAGCGCCGAGGGTAAATCCTCCGCCATGCAGCCAGACCATCACCGGAAGCGGATCGGCGCGTGCCACTGGCGACCAGACGTTAAGGTACAGGCAGTCTTCAGAGAACTGGCCGGGATCGCCGCCGCCCAGCTCCTGACAGCTTTCGCTGCTCTGCCAGCTGGAGGCGGAGAACGCCGTCGCCGGACGTACGCCATCCCAGCGCGCGGGGGGACGCGGGGAGCGCCAGCGCCACGGGCCAACAGGGGGTGCCGCATAGGGAATGCCGCACCACACATGAGTATCGCCTTCAGTAAAACCAATCAATGCGCCCTGGCGCGTTTCAACCACAGGGGCGGAGGGATTTTCCATACCAACCTTCTTTTTCCATCACACCCTTGCAGAGTAACGGTTTCAGAGCAAACCGCAACGCTGTTTGCTGCGCGCTTCCGCCTCCTCGTAAAGCGAAAACTCGTCGTACACCGCACAGCCGAGCGCGGCTTCGAAGGCATTGCGGCTGGCATTGCCGTGGCTGCGCGCCTGCGTTTCATTGCCGAGATTCGACTGGAAGATCCCCGCTGCGCTGACGGGCAGAAAATCCTCGTAGGTGATGGGCTGTGCCACAACCCAGCCGCGTTCGATCAGCGGCTGCGGATCGTCGCCGGGACGAAACGCGTGGCGATGCGCCTCACCTGTCGGGGTCAGACGGTAGCGGAAATAGGCCAGCCCCTGACGGCGCAGGAACATTTCGCTGTCCGGGAACGCGCTGAAGATCTCGCGCAGGTGAAGCTGGTGGGTCAGGTTGTCTTTGCCGGTCCCGGCCTGATTTAACAGACTGTCGTACAGCTCGCGCCCTTTCGGCGTAAGCGCCACGCCGCGCTGCTCAATCTCACCGAAACGCGCGGTATGGGTGCCCTTGTGTTCTCCTGCGAAAAGCACCGGCTCCTCCAGCGCCTTAAAGCTGGTCTGGCGCAGGAGGATCGGCACCTCGCGGCGCGGCGGGCCTTCAATCAGAATTTTCGGCTCAATGCCGTACTTCGGCATCAGCTCCTGCACCCGGTCGATATCCAGCGTGCGCGGCGTGAGATGGTTGATGTGGCACCCCGGGAAACAGACCACGTCGGCAATCAGGCGATGTTCGTTGCTCAGCGCCAGATAGGTTTCCTGATCGACCGTCGCATGGCGATGCCAGCGGAAGGTTTCCAGGGCTTCCTGCACAAATTCGCGCGCCTGTGCCTCGGTAAAGTGTCCCTGCGCATCATGCAGGTCGATCAGTTCCAGGCAGCGCGGGGTAAAGATGTTGCGCCGGGAGAGGATCTCCGCCGCCCTTTCGCGCAGCGCAACGTTTTCAATCAGCTCCAGGCGCAGCAGCGAGGTAAAAATGCGAAACGGATTACGGCAGAGCGCCGCATCGTCTGTCGGACGAAACGCCGTCGAGTGGACGGGCACGCCCGCCTGGGAGAGATCGTAATAGCTGACCGGGTACATGCCCATAATGGCGAAGATCCGGCGCAGGGTGGAAAGCTCCTGCGCGGTGCCAACGCGGATCGCACCGTGACGTTCAACATTCAGGCGCGCCAGTTCGTCTGCGTTTGCCAGTTGTTCATGTAAAAGTGGGTTATTTTCCAGAACCGCCAGGTTAACGTCCGCCACCAGTTCCAGCAAGGTGCCGTACTGCGGAACTTCCTGCTGGTACATCGCCGACATAGCCTGCGAAAAGTGTTCCCGAATATCATCAGCCGTGATGGTGTTCGCCATGATGTCATGCCTCCAGTGAATACTACCTGGAGTGTAGAGAAGCCCGTTCCTTTCGTTGGGAAGAATTTACGAATTGTGATCCAGGCAGACGAGTGGTCAAAGCGTGGGCATTTTCGAAAAACGGTTGTAACTCAAACAGATCAAATGTTAAAAATATTTTGCTATCAGGTTATCAAATTCAAACATCTTAACTTGTCACCCGCGTCGCTCTGTTTTTAACATCGCCTATGGAAAAAAATGGTCTGTTCAGTCAGCGCATACGCTTGCGCCATTTGCATACTTTTGTGGCCGTCGCTCAACAGGGAACGCTGGGGCGAGCGGCTGAAACCCTTAACCTCAGTCAGCCTGCACTATCCAAAACGCTGAACGAACTGGAACAGCTTACCGGGACCCGCCTGTTCGATCGCGGCCGTCTGGGGGCACAGCTTACGCTCGTGGGCGAACAGTTCCTGACGCATGCCGTTAAAGTTCTCGATGCCCTCAATACCGCCGGTCAGGCGTTAAACCGTAAAGAGGAACCGGCCAGCGACATCGTGCGCGTGGGCGCGCTGCCAACGGCGGCGCTGGGCATACTGCCTGCGGCGATCGGCCAGTTCCACCGTCAGCAAAAGCACGCCACGCTTCAGGTCGCGACCATGAATAATACCATGCTGCTGGCGGGCCTGAAGTCAGGCGAGCTGGATCTGGGCATTGGACGGATGTCCGATCCGGAACTGATGAGCGGCCTTAACTACGAACTGCTATTCCTGGAATCGCTGAAGCTGGTGGTGCGTCCGAATCATCCCCTGTTGCAGGACACCGTGACCCTGAGCCGCGTGATGGAGTGGCCGGTGGTGGTCTCACCAAAAGGAACCGTTCCGCGTCAGAATGCGGAAGCGTTGCTGCAAATGCAGGGCTGCACGCTGCCTTCCGGGTGTATTGAAACGCTCTCGGCGTCGCTGTCGCGCCAGCTTACGGTGGATTACGACTACGTATGGTTTGTGCCGTCAGGCGCGGTGAAGGACGATCTGCGACGCGGCGTGCTTACGGCGCTGCCGGTAACATCGCCCGGCGCGGGAGAACCGATTGGGATCCTGACGCGGGTAGATGCCCCGCTCTCTGAGGGCGCCCAAACGCTGTTAAGCGCCATTCGTAAATCAATGCCTCTCTGATCCTAAACGCAGAACCCGCCGCGAGGGCGGGTCTGTCTTACTCAGAACGTTTCCCAGTTATCACCTGAGACGGCCGCCGCCGGGGTTAAAGGCGCGGGTTTCGCTGCGGTTGCAGCGGCTGTAGTCCGTCCTGCGCGCGCCCCGTTGAGACGAAACGCGCCAACGGCTTCCGTCAGACGTGCGCCCTGCTCTTCCAGCGAGGCCGCCGCCGCAGAAGCTTCTTCCACCAGCGAGGCATTCTGCTGCGTCACCTTATCCATCTCGGAAATCGCCTGGCTTACCTGAACAATGCCGCGGCTCTGCTCATCGGACGCCGCGGCAATCTCCAGCATGATATCGGTGACGCGTTTAACCGCCTCGACGATCTCATTCATGGTATTGCCCGCCGCAACCACTTCCCCGGAACCCTGATCGATAAGCGACACCGATTCATTAATCAGGCTTTCAATCTCTTTCGCCGCGTTCGCGCTGCGGCTTGCCAGGGTGCGAACTTCACTCGCCACGACCGCAAAGCCGCGTCCCTGTTCACCCGCACGCGCCGCCTCGACCGCCGCGTTGAGCGCCAGAATATTGGTCTGGAACGCAATGCTGTTAATCACGGCGGTAATTTCAGAGATCTTCTTCGAGCTGGTGGAAATATTACCCATGGTTTTCACCACGCCGGAGACCATCTGCCCCCCGCGGCTGGCCTTACCGGAGGCATCTTCTGCCAGTTTACTCGCATGATGCGCGTTATCGGCGTTCTGTTTCACCGTCGCGGTAAGCTGCTCCATGCTGGCCGCCGTCTGTTCAATCGCCGCCGCCTGCTGCTCGGTACGGGAAGAGAGATCGGTGTTACCCGCAGAAATCTCGCTGGTTCCGCGGTAGATCTCCTCCGCCCCTTGCCGCACGGTGCCTACGGTGGTCACCAGCGCGTGCTGCATCGTTTGCAGATCGCGCGTCAGGCGGCCAATTTCGCTGCGCCCGGTCGGTTCGTCCGGCATGGTCAAATCGCCTTTTGCGATATTTTCGATACGCGTAGCGGCTCGCTGGAGCGGGTTTATCACCGTACGGCGCAGCACCACGAAGGTGATCACCGCCAGCGCCAGCGCCAGGCCAAACGCGCCGAACATAAACATCAGCCCCAGCCGGGTGCGGGTGTGAGCCTGCGCCGTCAGCGCGTTGGCGCGTTCAGTGCGGATTTTTATCGCCTTCAGCAGCACCGCGTTATAGGCATCGTCCAGCGGACGCGCGGTCTCATTTTCGTGGTTAATAATGGCTTCAAACATGCCGTTTTTGGCGTATTTCAGCATCGGCTGCATACCGGCGATGTAGGCGTCATAGCGGGCTTTCAGATCGCCGTCCAGCGCTTCATCAGCCGGGGTGCGAACGGTGCGCTTCATATAGGCGGCAAATCCATCCTGCGACTGCCTGATGCGGGTCTCAGCCTCAGCGATGTTTTGTTTCATCGCCTCCATCTCCGCGATACGGCTCGCCGCCCCCGCGTGGATCATGTTGATACGGGCGGTGCGTAAATGGTTGGAACTGTTTGACAGACCGGTGCGCACCTGGATTTCTGCCGTGACATCCTGCTGATCGTTATCGGCCTGGAGCAGGAAATAGCCTGCCAGACCCGAGCTCAATGCAAACAGGAGAATAATGCCACCGAGAATGGAGGAAAACAGCGGAACCAGCCGGATGTGATGCAAGAAACTCAGCTTGTGCTGCGTCTGCATCGATGTTGTGTTGTCCATGACCGTCGACTCTCTTATAGGTAAGATGCGTAAAAACACGCCTGTAAAAGAGTCATCGGCACGGCGGGGAATTAGATTACGTCTAAAAGCGCCAGACAGGTCACACTTTAGAGAAGATCAGGGAAGAAATGCCAGCGGAAATAACCGCTGGCAGAATAATCAGTTGTCGCCGAAATGGATAACGGTACGAATGGATTTTCCTTCGTGCATCAGATCGAAGGCTTCGTTGATCTGCTCCAGCGGCAGGCGGTGCGTAATGAACGGGTCGAGCTGAATTTTACCGACCATCGCATCTTCAACCATGCCCGGCAGTTGAGTACGGCCTTTCACGCCGCCAAATGCCGACCCGCGCCATACGCGCCCTGTGACCAGCTGGAAGGGACGGGTTTTGATCTCCTGACCCGCGCCAGCCACACCGATAATAATGCTCTCGCCCCAGCCTTTGTGGCAGCACTCCAGCGCTGAGCGCATCACATCGACGTTGCCGATACATTCGAAGCTGAAGTCCACGCCGCCGTCGGTCAGCTCAACGATCACCTCCTGAACCGGTTTGTCGTAGTCTTTCGGGTTGATGAAATCGGTCGCGCCCATCTCACCTGCGAGCTTAAATTTTTCCGGGTTGGTATCCACAGCAATGATACGGCCAGCTTTCGCCTGTACCGCGCCCTGGATGACCGCCAGACCGATCCCGCCCAGGCCGAACACCGCCACGGTGTCACCCTCTTTCACTTTCGCCGTGTTATGCACCGCGCCGATGCCGGTGGTGACACCGCAGCCGAGCAGACAGACTTTATCCAGCGGGGCCTGCGGATTCACTTTCGCCAGGGAGATCTCGGCGCACACCGTGTATTCGCTGAAGGTGCTGGTCCCCATGTAGTGATAAATGGGCTCGCCGTTATAGGAGAAACGGGTGGTGCCGTCCGGCATAAGACCTTTGCCCTGCGTGGCGCGCACGGCCTGACAAAGGTTAGTTTTGCCGGATTTGCAGAACTTACACTCGCCGCACTCTGCGGTGTAGAGCGGGATCACATGGTCGCCGGGCTTCAGGCTGGTGACGCCTTCACCCACTTCCACCACCACACCGCCCCCTTCGTGGCCGAGCACCGCCGGGAATACGCCTTCCGGATCGTCACCGGACAGGGTAAACGCATCGGTATGGCAGACGCCGGTGTGGGTAATTTTGATCAGCACTTCGCCTTTCTTCGGCGGAGCAACATCAATTTCAACGATTTTCAGCGGCTGGCCTGGGCCGAACGCGACAGCTGCGCGAGATTTCATGATGTCTTTCCCTTGTTGTGAGGTGTGTGGGTTTATTTTAGATAAGAGCGCAGCAAATGGCCGACTTCCGCCATCCGCACAGCCCGCTGATCCGGGGTGGTCTCCCCCGTCACCAGCTCATCTTTGAGGTGAATTTCAACCATTTCCCCCATCAGGCCATTGGCAGCGCCGCGCACGGCGGCAATTTGCTGCAAAATGGCGAGACAGGGATCGCCCGATTCCAGGGCGCGTTCAAGGGCATCAACCTGGCCCCGAATGCGGCGGACGCGGGTCAGAATACGTTTTTTATCTTCGGGTGAATGCGGCATACGCCCTCCTGATACTATAGGGGGGTATTGTATCTGTTAATACGATTTTATGTAAACACGAAGTTTATTGTGGGTTTTAAGTAGAACCGTAGGTAATGTGAAAATCAGCGAGTTAATATTAGTGACTCGCTGATATATCAGAAGTGGGTAATCAGGTGCGTCAGAAGCGAAAAATAGGTATTGCTATAAAAAGCAGAATTTTTAGAATTCATGCTTCATAACATTTTTTCCACGTTGTCTAACCAGTCGGGAAGATGTTCTCTATACCAGTTGAGATACAAGGGAAATGCACTCTTTTGCCGCATATGAAGCAGGACAATCACTTCCGTGACAATCCAGACTTTGACAATAGCAATTTCTCTGGCCAGCTCCCTGATATTTTGATGGGAGGATAGCTGGCAATAGCGTCCTGCAAGGTCTATAAATTCTTGTTTTGTCCCCATTCCCCTTATGAGGGGAGCCAGGTCAATAGCAGGACTCCCTTTGCCAAACCTTTCCCAGTCAAAAAGAACTAAATTACCGCTTTCTCTTCTTCCCCAGTTGCCTGCATTGCTGTCGCCTGAAACCAGGCTTTGGCAGGCGAATAACGCATTACTATTCTGCTGAAATCGTCGAAGCTGCCGGGCATTTTTTTCAGGTAATGCCAAAAGCATGAGAGCGTTTTCAAGCGCTGTTTCTGTCCACGTATGCGTATGATAGAGCCATTCAGAATTTGCCGGATAGCGATGCAGGCGCCCCAGCATAGCTATGGCATAATCGTTTGCCACAGCGGTCTGATTAACCTTATAAGGAATATACTCCAGTCTTAACTGGCGTAAGGTGGCATCAGCAGACAAAAGCGTTGGCATAGCAATCCCTGCCTGATTAAGCTCTGTTGCCGCGTAGAGATAAAAGGCCCACTCAACATCGCTGACAGGCCACTTTTCTATAACTATATGATTGCAATCACTGGTATTCAGCACCACTTTGGCATTGCCCATTTTGGATAAATCCATTGCAGCCATGCACTGTCCCTTTAAAATTAACGTGTTGGTTGTTCTTGTTATTGAGTGTAATGCAAGTGTGGTACAGATGAAGTCATACATCATCATTCTTTCTTAAAAATCCTACTTTAAAAGACTTGTGCAATCACACTAACCCCCACTAAAGAACGTAGGTATCATAAGAATACGAAAAAGAATAGACTAATACTGTTGGATATATTTATCTTTGATAACATGTAGCCTGTAGTAAACAAAATAAGTCGGGTGCAGCATGTTCGGACAGAAAACATTGCTGAAACTGGTCCTGATCCGGTTTATCCAAAAGAATTTTTATACACTCTGATAAATATTACTATCACAATTGGGTTTTACATATTGAATTCGGATCACAACGCTTCATCATTAAGGAATGACTAAGTATGAAAAGAATTGTTCTCGCCTCTTTGGTTTTATCTTTTTCGTTATCAGCTATCGCTAATCAATTAAGCATTGATGACCAAATTAATAATGCTTGTGCTAAGGCCTTAAGCGGTGACAAAGAACCTTTGGGTAACTTCCCACCAGATAGTTTTGCTGCAACAGTCAGTCCGAAAGTTAAAGAAGCTTACAACGAAGTTTTAAAATCTCGATCTTCTATTGTAAACGACCTGAGTTTACAGAATGCAACCAGTTGCGCCAACCTGGTTAGAGATAAACTGAAATCAAAAGGTGAGTACACAGAAGAAAAATAATTCCCAGGGTGGAGAAACAGCATTTTTTGTGGAACTGAACGCTTTCTCAATCAAAGTACGTTCTTAAGAAAACATCGACAAGATAGTTCCGCAGCTGTGTTTTCCACCTCTCGCTGGTCCCTCAATACCCTGACATCACGTTGCCTGATGGCACCCTCCGCAATGACATCGCCCCGCCTAAACAGCACAGACGTTGTTGACGATATTTACGCTTTCGTCTCGTCGTGACCAACCCTATTTAGCTCGAAATGTTAAAAATCCGCACTTATATGGCACAATGTGAACAGAAATAACATTCTCGTCACCTAACATACTCGCTACAAACAAAATGGTGGTGTTAATGATTGTACTAAAGAGCTTTTTATTCTTCGTTGGCGCGGCGGCCGCTTGCGCACTTATTGTACTTTGTCTTTGGGTTGATATGCGGTTTGTCGGCCATGATATTCCGGAATTATCACTGACCGAAATTATGCAGGAAACGGTATTAGCGACTATTGTCTTTCTCCATTTTCGTCTGGCGAAAATGGACGAATCCATGCGTTACTGTAATATTCTGGTGGGCGGATTTTTCCTGACAATGCTAATTCGTGAACTGGACGCGCTTTTTGATCTCATTTCTCATGGGAGTTGGGTGTGGTTCGCGCTGATTACCGCTCTGCTGGCGCTAATTCGCCCCGTTATGCATTTTCGCGCTACCCTGGAACAGCTGGCAAAATATACCCAATCCCCCTGGTACGGTATTCTGTTGAGCGGCCTGCTGGCTGTACTGGTCTTCTCCCGCCTCTTTGGGATGCAGGTGCTGTGGCACGCCATCCTGGAGCATGGCTATATGCGTGTCGTGAAAAACGCCGTGGAGGAAGGTTCGGAATCGTTCGGCTATATGCTGTGCCTTGCTGCATCCCTTGGCTATTACGTTACCTTTCCCGCTCACGCACGACAAAAATAATCTCCTGGTGCTGCGTAGAGAGATGGCGAGGGAAATATTGGTCAACGACATCCTTAGGACGTTAGGGTGGCCATGTAAGAAAGACATATCCTAAAAAGGGGCAATCAGGCGTCGATTTCAGCGAAATCTCTCTCACGCCTGAAATCAGCGTCTATCCTTAGACTATCAACAAAAGGAGGCTGGAATGTCTGATTTCGACACTGATAAAAATGCACAATACGCTGGCGATAAAGCCAAAAACAAACTTGATGAATTATCCGGCTCTGCGCAGCAGCAGTTTGGTGAATTCGTTGACTCCCCTAAACACCAGGTGAAAGGTGCAGCGAAAAAATATGCTGCCCAGGCCAGTGATGCCGTCTCGGATGTTACTGAAGCCGTCAGAAATAACCCGTTAACGGGCTTAATCGCTGCGGGTGCGGTAGGTATCGTTCTGGGACTTCTGCTGGGACGCAAATAATTTCAGGCCCTCCGGGGCCTTTTCTTTTCCCCCTCTTTCCTTCTCTTCCCCCCTAATTTTGATAGTTCTCCTGATAAAAGCCCGATCCATACGAAAAAGTTGTACAATTTTGATGTACAGATTTGACCATATAGTATAAATTCGATGCCACTGATGTTACAAAATTGTTTGTTAACGGTGGAAAATTATGCGTCGCAACCATGCTCCCTCTACAGCAGAAAGCGCTATCACCTTGTATTTTAACAAGGATAACGTCCCGACACAGCAGGAAACCCTTGGTGCCATCGTCAGTGAGATCATCAAAGAAAATGTACAACTGAGCAGAATGACAATTTGTACAAAGCTGTTGCGCAGAATTGAAGAATCAACGTCAGACGTTGAGAAAGCGCACTACAACGGTCTGATAGCCCTCTTCTTCGAGCGTTAACCTGAACACTGTTTTTTAACTTACTAAGTTAGTCATGCTGAGTGAGAATAGAGTTCCTGAATGCGATGACTAACCCCATGCTACAGCCTGCCGCGTGTAGCAGAGTGAGATTGAAGCTATGCATAGAACTAAATTTGAACGACTTAAGGATGACCTTATCGGTGAGGCCGTATTATCCATACTGAAAGAGAACGGACCTATTACCTTTGTGTCTCTTGCTAATCGCCTGCGGGCGATGGCTAACGTTGAATCAAATGATGAACGTAAAAATGCATTGATTGCCGCTGAAGATGAAGTGCGCCAGCGTGTAACCGGCGTCTCGCACGACCGGGGAAGAGTGATGGGCGATTATGACATTGGTCGCATGCGATCTCTCTTTACTCACAACACGCTTCTGACCCCAGACAAGAAACACTAATTTTAACCGAAACGGTGACCACCATGAGTAAAGCGATTATGCAGCAGACGTATAATTTTGAAGCCCTGCACGATAAAGGACTGGCGGAACATTTTCTTAATGCAGGAAAACATCTCAGTGGTGAGGTTGAAGTGTTGGGCTCGGCAATACGCTGTATTATGCTGACCGGTGACAATCTCTCAAATAAAGAGATTATCCTGCAACTGATTCACGCCCTCGAAATTACCGAGGAGCCCGAAGCCTGCGATGTCATTCGAAATACGCTTGAAATTGTTGTCGGTTTTACGCGCGATGATATCTGATAACAAATTATTGCGCTGGTGAGTGACTGTTTTTGCTGGTGGTCGAAGAGTTAAGTCTGTCGTACCACCAGCACAGTGAAGCCATTAACTAAATAGACGTACCATTCTATCCAGTTCTTCTTCTTTAACCGCCCGGGAAAGATAATATCCCTGGAAGCGTTTAACCCCTAACGCGACAAGTTTCTCAAATTTTTCTTCGCTATCGACGCCTTCCGCAACGCATTCTCTTCCCGTCATGTCGCTGTATATCTGTATCGCTTTAATAATGCTATAGTCATTGTCGTTAGCAACAAAGTGCTCAACTATATCGCGGTCAAGCTTCAGTCCATCAACGTTAATCTGTCGGATAGGTAACATAGCGTGATCTCTGGAAAAGCAATCATCCAGAAACAGCCGACACCCCTCGGCGCGTAAACGCTGGAGAGTGACAGGAATATTTGGGTCCTTTGTTACGTCAATCGTTTCAGCTAATTCAAAGACAAGTTTTCCGGCCCACTGCGGCTTCAGTAACATCTCAACGGCTTTTTTCGCCATTCCCGGCAGCGCGTTCCCGGTAGCCAGTGGAGGCGGAATATTCACCGAGAAATAATATTTCCCATTATATCTGTTGATACCTGATACGGCCGCGTGGATGACTAACGCCGTCAGCTTGAGCCAGATTTCGCCATTTTTTACCCCGTCCAGAAATTGGGCTGCCTTCAGAACCTGACCGTTTTTATGCCAGCGCAGCAGAATTTCGAAGCCTACTCCTTTTTTATCACCATCGGTAATAATTTGGTAAGCCGCAAAGATCTCTCGCTTATGTAACGCCTGCAAAATATCTATTTCCGCATCCGAAAACCCCTGCGCTTTATTTTTTACTGTACAGACTTCATCCCTGAAGACACGCGCATCGCTAAACCATACTCTGATAAGATATAATTTACCCAGCCCTACTTTTCGATGGGTATAAATGGTTTTATCTGACAACCCTAACCTCGCAGACTGCTCTTTAATCGAAATGCCCCGGTAAAAATTCAGCAATACGGTTAATTCGCGTTTTGTTAAACCATGCAGGCTTTCCTTACTTTCTTTCTCAGGTCCTTCACGCAATAAGCGTGACGAATCGGCATGCGCGTCATAAATGTTGTCTGCACAGTCCATTACATCTGAAATATTCGCTATCCTGATCATCGATAACGACTTGGTATTATTAACGAGACTTCTCAACGTGGCATAAAGCCATCTCTCTGGTATTGCGCCATACAGCGTCACGCTACAAATAACCGGCAGTGCATTCAGCACCGATACCAATCGCTTCAGGCTTTCAAGAAAGGCAGCGACGTCGCGACCAGGAAAAACAGAAATCTCAGGTCGTTGATTTTGCATCATTTTTTGAACATCACCTGAGCAAACTTCATCCTCTACAAAATGGAGCCGCGTGGCGTTTACGCCACGAGACTTGAGAAGCAGGCTATACCCTTCGAAGGTGAAACCGCAGGCTGAAATAACAAACCGTTGCTTGTAGCACGTACCTTGTATAAAAGGTAAATTTTGAGACATAACCTGCTCCTGAGAATGCAAATAGTATTCCCACCTGTAATTGAAACCAATATTCCCTGTCGCGTTGAATAATTTTATCGCACCCTGCCTGGTTAATAAACCGTTATCAATGTTATGCACATGAACATCTTTGCGTTAATCAACCGACTCATCCATATGCGGCATAAATATTACTTTCTTTTCATATAACGACAGTAAATATGCACTTCTCAAGGTATAATGAAAATTCCGAAAAAGAAGACCGGACACTTCATCTTATCGGCCCAGACAAAAAGAGAAAATGCTATGGATAATCACATCTCATCCAGGGCTTTGCTACATCGAAGGGATGTCATTAAAAACAACCCGCGATTTGGTGAAGCTATAACAGAACACTACAGAATTAATGATGCCATTTATAAAAAACAACCCTTGTTCTACAAAACGATGCTTCAGGAATCACGCTTCAACATAATACTGTCCATGTGTTGTTTTGTTTTTGGCAATCAGGCTGAGTCAGTTTCAGAGATTAAGGCGCTATGCACCCGCTATAATATCGCCAGCCCTAACAGCGTTATCGCGATCATCACCATACTTAAAACCACCGGGCGAATTAAGACCTGGCGCTGTATTGAAGATCGCCGAAAAACAAAAATCGCGCCGACGGAAAAAGGACTCGATGAGCTTAAACGCTATATGTCCGGGGCGTTTACGCCTGTCAGCATTCTTTATCCTGCATTCAACATTAATGTTAATCTTCTGGACAATGACATTCTGAGGCACAACTTTTTCCGACGCGCCGCAGAGTACCTTTTCCGCGGATTAACATTCAGGAAAGTGCTTCCGGAGGTGGGTTTATTTATTGATAAGGATGGTGGCCGAATGATTATGCTCTATCTCTATTTGCAGGCCATTAAAAACAAAACAGCACACGGTGCCATAATAGCGTATTCAGCCAGCACGCTGGCAAAAGAATTTTTCGTCTCGCGTATTCACGTCAACCGCATTATCAAATCGGCGCAGGAGGCAGGTTATCTTAAAGATCGCGGCGATGGCCGGATGTCAATTTACCCGGCCTTTATCGAGCTGGTCGAAAATTATGCCGGATTATATTTTGCCTATGTTACACATTACATCAACGTGGTGCCAAAAGAACGACGCCATGCTGTCAACATGACGTCTACACTCTGATCTGACGGGCGTTCGGTTTGCTGAACGCCTTTTTTATCGCTCGCGCAGCGCCTCTTTCGCCTTATTCAACGGTTTCAGCAGATAATCAATGACGGATTTACTGCCGGTTTTGATATCAACCGTGGCTATCATGCCCGGGAACACCGGAAATTCCTTGCCCTGCCTGTTGGTCAGATGGTTACTGTCAGTACGAATATAAACGCGATAATAATAAACATCCCGTTTCACCTCGTCCTGAAGGGTATCCGGGGAGATCATCGTCACCTCCCCTTCCAGCCCGCCGTAGATGGAGTAGTCATAGGCGGTGATTTTCACCAGCGCTTTTTGCCCGGGATGGATAAACGCGACATCGCGCGGCGAGATTTTCGCTTCTATCACCATCTGGTCATCAAGCGGTACCAGGCTCATCAGTTTGCCGTTCGGCGGGATCACCCCGCCCACCGTCGTCACGTCAATGTCCTTCACGATGCCACGCACCGGCGCATTAAACGTTAAGCGGGTGAGTGAATCTTCGCGTCCTTTCATGACCGAACGCTGCGCTTCCATTTCCGCGTTCGCTTTCGCCAGTTCTTCGCGGGCGCGAACGTAGTACTGGTTTTTCATCTCGGTGATTTTGCTCTCCAGCTCATTTTTTTGACGTTCAAGGCGTAAGACTTCGACCTTACTGGCCGCCCCCTGCGTCACCAGCGGGCGCGTTAATGCCAGTTCACGCTGCACGAGATCTGCTCCCTGGCGTAAACCCGCCAGCCCTTTTTCAAGGCTTTCGCGACGTGACTGATAAAGCGCCGTTTCCTGTTTAACCAGCTCAACGTCGTCATCCAGCTCTGCCGGGAAGACCAGCGCGGTGTCGTTCACCTCGGCATTCAGACGCGCGGCCGTCGCCATCGCAGCGTTTAATCGAGACTCGCTCTCCAGCACGCTGGACTCGGTTTTCGTCCGGTCCAGCTGGGCAAGCTGTTGACCACGCTCGACGATATCGCCTTCGCGTACCATCAGACTGTGGATTATCCCCCCTTCCAGGGACTGGATCACCTGCTCGTGGGAGGACGGGATCACCTTGCCGCTGCCCGTCGTGACCTCATCCAGCTGGAACAGGCTGGCCCAGGTAATAAACACCATCAGCAGGGCAAACAGCGACCATGCCACCAGCGACGATCGCGGCAGGCGGGGCTCCTTCAGCCGGCTGTTAAAACGGGAGAAATCATTCATGCCACGCCCTCCGTTTTCAGTTTGACCGTGCGCTGCGGCGCCTGCTGCGGGGCCATTCCGTGCTGGCGTAAAATGGCATCACGAGGGCCATCCATCACTACTTTGCCGTTTTCCAGCACGATGATGCGGTCAACCAGGTCCAGAATCGGCAGGCGATGCGTCGCCACCACCAGCGTCCGGCGCTTACCGAGCCACTGGTGCAGATGCTGGATAAACTGCTTCTCGCTGACCTCATCCAGCCAGGCGGTGGGTTCATCCAGCAGCAGAATATTCGGCGAGGTGATCAGCGCGCGGGCCAGCAGCAGCGCCTGACGTTGCCCGCCGGAAAGCCCCGTTCCGCCCTCATTGATGATGGTGTTCAGCCCCATTTTCTGCTTGCGCACAAACTCCAGCGCGCCGCTGTTGACCAGCGCCTGATGGATTTCCTCGTCTGTCGCCAGCGGATTACCCATCAGGATGTTGTCCCGTACGGAGCCGAAGAACAGCCGCGCCTGCTGGCTGAGCAGCTGCATGTCGCGGCGCACGTCGGCCGGGTCAAGATGATTGAGAGCAATATCGTCCAGCAAAATGCTGCCCTGCTGCGGCTCCTGCATTCCCGCCAGCAGATGCAGCAAGGTGCTTTTCCCCGAACCATTCCGCCCGAGCACCGCCACGCGCTCCCCGGCGCGAATGCGCAGTTTGCTGATATTCAGCACGGTGAGCTTCTCTTCTTCGTCGTAATAAAACCCGACGTCGTCCAGCCGGTAATCACCGCGCAGGTGGGCTTTATGCACTTTTTTGCCGTGCTGGGGATCGTCAATCGGGCGCTGCATCAGGTCATCCAGCCCCTTGCGGGCCACCTTTGCCGACTGCCAGCGGGAGAGCACGCCGGAAATCTGCGACAGCGGCGCAATGGTCCGGGACGCCAGAATCGAGGTGCCCACCAGCGCACCGGTGGTCATGTCGCCGCTGATGACCAGATAACACCCCACCAGCAGCACCACGGCGTAGACGATAGACTGCACCTCCTGGGTCCAGGTCAGCAGCAGCCCCGTCAGCCAGCGCTGCTTCATGCCGACGCTCGCGGCAACGTCATTGGTGTTATTCCACTGGTTCTGAAACCGCTGCTCGGCGCGCATCAGCTTGATGTCCTCAAGCCCCTGCACCGCTTCCACCAGCGTGGCGTTACGAATCGCCGATTCACGCATCCCTTCGCTGGAGAGTTTTCCCAGCGGGCGCTGCACCAGCAGGCCGGGTATGAGCAGCAGCGGCACGGCCAGCAGCACCACCAGCACCAGCGGACCGCCAATCATCCACAGAATGAAAACGAACAGCAGGAAGAACGGCAGATCGGATATAGCGGCAATGGTGGTGGAAGTGATCAGCTCCCGCACCGACTCCAGCTCGCGGATCTGGGCGATAAACGACCCGGTCGATTTCGACCGTGCGCCGTTTTTGATCCTCAGGGCGTGGGCAAACACGCGCTCGGAAATACGCAGGTCGGCGCGTTTCCCTACCACGTCCGAAATATGCACCCGCAGCATGCGCATGATGAATTCAAACACGATGGCGATCATCACGCCGCCAAACAGCACCCACAGCGTGGCCTCCGACTGGGACGGCACCACCCTGTCGTACACCTGCATGGAAAAGACCATGCCGGAGAGCGCCAGCACGTTGGCGACCAGCGCCACCAGCATAATGTCGCTGTAACGACGCCAGTCTTTCAGCGCCAGCTGCCAGAACCAGTTTTTCTCATAGGGTTTGATGTAATCATCCACGCGCGCATCGGGCGTGGACTCCAGAGGACGCAGCACCATCAGCCCCTTTAACCGCGTACCGAGTTCGTCGCGCGTCAGCGTTGTCTCCAGCCCCCCGTCGCCGCTAAACTGCACGCTGACGTTCCCGTCGTTGTCCATACGGTTGATGACCGCAATTTGCCCGCCGGTAAACTCCGCCAGCAGCGGTAAGCGCCAGGGATCGAGCGATACGGCTTCCGCCGCCACCCAACGCATCCCCAGCCCAAGCTGGCGCGCCATCTCCTCCAGCACCAGCTGGCGTGGCGACTGGCTTTCATGGTTAATCGTGACCCGAACATGCTCCGCCGAAAAATCCAGCCGATAATATTTCGCGATGATGAGCATGCCCTGCAACCAGGGTTCGTACTGTGGATGTGTCTTCATAATCTCCGGGTTAACGCAATTCGTTAAAGAAACGCCAAAAGGCCGCGAGGATCCCTCCCCGCGGCGGTGTTTTACGCAATTAACAATTGATGATTCGCCAGCAGCGTCGCCAGATCCGTCTGCACCCCGTTCAGCGTCACCAGCGTGGTGGGCGAGAACTGACCGCCGGTGCCGTCCAGGTCAACCTGGATCTCGGTGTTGCTGCCGTTCTGCACCACGCGGATATAGTCGGCGATGTTGCCCGCGCTGCTGTCCAGCGTCGCCACGCCGTTGACGTAGCTCGCCGAGCCGGTGCCGGTATAGCCGCTGTCGGAAAGCAGGTCGCGCAGATCGATACGGTCCGTATCCGCCGTCCCTTCCCAGGTGCCGACGGTAAAGCCGTTCACCACATCGCTGCCGTTGCCGCCCGTCGCGTCAGACGCGTTGATCAGCTTATAGAGCAACGTATCGTGACCGCCGCTGCCGATGTTGAAGGTGTCGTTCCCGCCCCGGCCTTCGAACTGGTTATCACCGCTGTTGCCGGTGATCACGTCGTCGTAGTCGGAGCCGTTGATGCCTTCAATATTCACCAGTGTCGCGGTATCGAATCCGGTACTCTGCGCCGTAGAGCGTCCCAAATCGACGGTGACGCCGGAAGTGGCGTTGCGATAATCCACGACATCCATGCCGCCCGTACTGCTCCACGTGTCGTGTTCAGAGGTCGTCGTCCAGCCGCCAGAACCGTTGTAGGTATACGTCCCTGCTTCAGCGATAAAGGTATCGTTGTAGCCGGTACCTGTCAGCGTGCCCTGGTGACCGCCCGTAGCAGCTTCAGCCGTCAGGGCGTAACTTTCCTTACCGTCTCCTGCCGTCAGCCCGTCCCAGGTTACGTTACTCGAAACACCGTTAACGGCACGAACCAGCACCGCGTGATACGTCTCGCTGGGATCCAGGCCGTAAAAACTGATGAGCGACGAGGAATCGTTAATGCCAATCCCGGACTGGGCATTGATGATTTCACTGGCAACCAGCTGACCGGCCGCGTTGTACAGCTGGACAGTGTTGCCAAAGAAGGCGTTAATCCCTTCGCTGTCGACAATTTTCAGATGCAAGGCCGTACCTGGTGCGACCGTATTGGTATTCCGCTCCAGCAAAACCGTACCGTTTTGACGGAAAATGAGCAGATCCTGTGCGCCATCCCAGTCGTAATCAAGCAGAGCCGCGCCGGATACCTGGGTTGACGTAGCGGTACTGAATTTCGAAGCAGTAAAGCTTGCGGTACCCGCCAGTCCATCATTGGTGTAAAGATAGGACTGCCCGCTATTCGCCAGCTTGATGATGTCCATGTTACCGTCGAGGTTCCAGTCCACCGCCACGCTGACGTTACCCACAAACTTATCCGTGGTCGCCGTTCCAACCGCGGTGCCGGCAAGAAGATTACCGCTACCGTCGTTCAGCATTAGCACGCCACCCTGGCTGGTTCCGCTGGAGGTACGGGACATGCTCATATACAGGTCCATGTAACCATCACCGTTAAAGTCGGCCCAGGTCATACTCACGGCATTGGACGCTGCGGCGGAGCCATAGCCGCTATACATGGTATTGGTGAAGTTTTGCCCCCACGTAAATGAGCCATTGCCCTGGTTAAACATGGTCGACAGGGCATAGTTGTTGCCCCCGTTGGTCGTATGCTGGGCAATATCCACTTTCCCGTCGTTGTTCAAATCCACACCGGACGTTTCAATCAGGCTGTTGTAGTTACCTACCGTTGATCCCGATACAAAACTGGAGTACGTCCCTGACTTCGAACTGCCCGTCAGCGTGCCGTTGTTATTGAGCATGACGGTGCTGGAATCCGGCCCGCCAGCATCGCCGATGACAAAGTCAGTGTAACCATCGCCCTTGATGTCAATGGCGACCACCGCGCCATACCATACCGCAGCCCCCATATTGGTCAGCGTACTGGAGGTGTATGTACCGTCTCCATTGTTAGTCAGCTGCACCATGTACGAGTAGCTTGTCCCTTCCGCCAGCACGTCAGCCAGCCCGTCGCGGTTGATATCCGCGTAAGTACCGGTTGTGTAACTCCCCGTCATTGTGAAATTGCCTGAAACGGTGTAAGCGTTACGGCTACTGGCATTGGCGGATGCGAATTGCTGGTTGGCCATAATCGTCCACAGCCCATCCGAATCAAGCATATAGCTGGCAGAATAGGAGTAGTTCGCGGCGGTAAATGACCAGGTCGGCGTCAATGACTCTTCACTCCCTATAATCAGGCTACCGGTGGTCAACCCAGCGGTATTCCCGTTGCCAGCGCTGCTTTTCACCTGTGCCGTGACATCATAATTCTTCACGCTCAGCGCATCGCCGTCCGGGAGCTGCAAATACCATGTGTTGTTATCCGGATCGACCACGACCGCACCGCCAGACTCTGAGGTGTAGGTTTTATCGTTCACGGTGATAACCACGTACTCGCCGTTGGTCAGTCCCGCTGATACCAGACCACTCAGAATCGGTGTGGTATCTGTCGTCGTCTGAGGGTTAATGGTCACGGTGGTGGTCGGGATGCTCGTATCCACTTTCAGCACGAAATCATCTGAGTCGGTGAAGTTACCTGCCAGATCGGTCACACGCAGCATATAGACGTGATTACCGTCATTCAGACCACTGTCCTGGAAAGACCAGCTGGCGGCGCCGTTCATCGTCACCTGTCCCAGCAGCACACCGTCACGATACAGCTGCACAATCTCGCCATTGTCCGGCGCACGGTTAAGTGTCCCGTTAATCACTGGAGAGTTGTCATCTGTTGCCACCGAAGCGCCGAAGCTGCCCGTACGTTCACCTTCCCCGTCGGTATAGCTGACCACCGTACCCACCGTGTCAGGCGGCGTGGTATCAACCGTTACCACCTGCGAAGAGGTTGAGCCGACGTTGCCCGCCTGGTCGATGATCCGCACCTGGTAGGTGTAATCCCCGTCAGGCAGATCGCGGGTATCCGTATAGCTCCAGCGCTGATTAGTCACCGTGGCGTCAACCCAGGTGTTTCCGCCGTCGAGGCTGATCTGCACCCGCTCATCGCTCGCCAGCGCGCTGCCCAGCGAGCCGTTGATCGTCAGCGAGGTGTCCATGGTGATGAAATCACTCCCGGACTGCCCGGTATCTTCGCTGATGCTGTCAATGGTGATGCCGTACTGCGGCGCCTGGGTATCCACCGTCACGTCCTGCGTGGTGGTGGCCCCGACGTTGCCCGCCTGATCGACCACCCGCACCTGATAGCGGTAATCGCCGTCGGCCAGGGTGCGCGCGTCGGTAAAACGCCACTGAGTACCGCTTACCGTGGCGTAAACCCAGGTGGTGCCGCCATCCATGCTCACCTGCACATACTCACCCGCCCCGAGTTCGGCCCCGAGCGTCCCGTTGAGCGTGTACGAGGCCGAACTGGTCAGGAAGTCGTTATTGTCGAAGCCGGTATCGACGGTGATGTTATCCACGGTCACCGTAATCGCCGCATCCGGCGCGACCGTATCGACCGTCACCTGCTGATGAGCGCTGGCACCCACGTTGCCCGCCGCATCCACTACGCGAACGTAGTAGTCATAGGTCTGGTTACCCAGCGTGCGCCCGTCCACGTAGTACCAGCTGTTGCCGGTGACGATCACGTTCTGCCAGGTGACGCCGCCGTCGATGCTGATCTGGGCATATTCGCCGTCGACCAGCGTTGCGCCGAGCGAGCCGTGCAGCGTCAGGGAGGTATCATTGGTGATAAAGTCGCTGCTGCTCAGGCCGGTATCGTCGCTGATGCTGTCGATAGCGATCGTTTTGCTGGCGTCCGGCGCGACGGTATCAATGGTCACCACCTGGCTGGTAGTGGCGCTGATATTCCCCGCGTCGTCAATCACCCGCAGCTGATAGTTGTAGTCTCCGTCGGCCAGCGTGCGGCCGTCAACGTAGGTCCAGCTCAGGCCGCTGACGCTGACGTCAGTCCAGGTTGCGCCACCGTCGAGGCTGATCTGAGCGTGGTCACCGCTGCCCAGGGCCGCGCCGAGCGTCCCTTTCAGGCTGATCTGGTTGTCGCTGGTAATAAAGTCGCTGTCGGACAGGCCGGTATCCTGCGAGACGGAATCCACGGTAATGGTCGCCGCCGCAGGCTTCGTCAGATCGATTACCACGTCCTGGCTGTCCGTTGCCCCAACGTTGCCCGCATTGTCGATCACGCGCACCTGGTACTGGTACGTACCGTCGGTCAGGGTGCGGCCATCGGTGTAGCGCCAAGTGGTGCCGGTGACGGTCAGATCAATCCAGGTGGTACCGCCGTCAAGGCTGATCTGCGCCTTCTCGTTATTGCCGAGCTGCGCGGTCAGGGAACCGTTCACCACCACCTGGCTGTCGTTGGTGATGAAGTCATTCGCGCTGAGGCAGGTATCGTTTTGCAGGGAATCAATGCTGATCCCCATCGACGGCGCGGTGAGATCCACGGTGACGGTGTGGTTATCGCTGGCGCTGTTGCCGATGGCGTTGCTCACCTGCGCGTTAATCACGTACGAACCGCCGTCCGCCAGCGCGGTCACGTCTGCGCTGCCGACCGTATAGCTCCAGGTGCCGTCATTTTGAACGGTAGCCGTGTAGGTTTTACCGTTAAGCGTGATGGTCACCGTCTGGCCCGTTGGCGCATCGGTGGTGCCGCTGATAACCAGCGGCGTGCCGTGCTCGGCGGCGTTGACGATATCATCCTGCGCAAAGGTGTTAATGGCGATGGTCGGCACGTCACCGTTCAGCGTCACGTTATGCGTTGTGCTGCCCGGGTTACCTGCCTTATCGCTCACCGTAGCCGTAATGGTGTAATCCCCGTCGCTCAGTCCGAGGAAGTCGCGCCCCGGCACGAAGACGGACCAGGAGCCATTCGCCGCCACGGTCGCCTGATAGCTGTGGCCGTTGAAGGAGACGGTCACCGTCTGGCCCTGCTCCGCGGTGGTGGTCCCGCTGATGGTCTGCCCCGCCAGCTGCTCGGCGTTGTTGACGATATCGTCATCGGCCACGGTGCTGATGGTCACGGCTGGCGCGACGGTATCGACCGTTAAGGTATGCGTCGTCTGGCCGTTATTACCCGCCTTGTCGTTCACCGACGCGGTCACCGTCAGCGCCCCCTGGCTCAGTGCAGCCAGATCGACTGCCGGAACATCCAGCGTCCAGGTGCCGTCGTTTGCCACAAGCGCAGTGTAGGTTTTGCCGCTCAGCGTGACGGTCACCGTCTGGCCTGCTTCCGCGCTGGAAGAGCCGTGTACGGTGAGCGGCTGCTGGGCTTCCGCCGCATTCAGCACGTCGTCGCCCGACAACGTGTTCACGCTAATCACCGGCGCGGTAGTATCCACGCTGATGGTATGCGTTGCCGAGGCGCTGTTCCCGGCGCTGTCCTGCGCCGAAACAGTAACCTGATAGCGCGCGCCGTCGGCCAGGGCGCCCACGTCGGCGGCCGGTACGGTGGTTGTCCAGGAGCCATCGCTCTGGATAGTGGCCGTATAGCTCTTACCATTCAGGGTGATAGTGACCTGCGTGCCGTTAGCAAACTGCGCGCTGGAGCCGTTGATGACCAGCGACGCGCCCGCTTCTGCCGCATTGATCACGTCATCACCGCTGAGGGTATTGACGGTCAGCGCGACCGATGCGGTATTTACCACCACGTCATGGGTCTGGGTACTGCTGTTGCCCGCGCTGTCGGTGATTGTCGCGCTGAGGGTAACGGTGCCGTCGGTCAGGGCAGAGATGTCGCTGGCAGGAACGCCCACGCTCCATTTGCCGCTGGCGTCAACGGTGGTGGTGTACTGGTTCGAACCTATCGTAATGACCAGCTTATCGCCGACGCTGGCGCCGGTTGCGGTGCCGCTGACGATCTGCGCCTGCCCGTGCTCCACGCTGTTGATGACGTCATCACCCGCCACGACGTTAAAGCTGACGCTCGGCGGCGTGGTATCAAGCGTAATCGCTTTCCCCGCGCTGCCCGGGTTACCTGCGGCGTCACTCACGCTCACCTGCACGGTGTAGCCGTTATCCGCCAGCGTGGACAGATCGGCGGCTGGCACGCTCACGCTCCAGATACCGCCCTGCTGAACCTGCGCGGTATAGCTGTTTCCACCGAGGTTAACGGTGACCGTCTGCCCAACTTCAGCCGTGGTGGTGCCGGAAATGGCAACGCCCGCAGCCGCTTCGCTGCCGTTGATCACGTTATCGCCTGCCACCGTATCAATCGTCACGGTTGGCGCCGTGGCATCGACGCTGTACTCCCGGCCCGCAGACGCGCTGTTGCCGTTCACATTGGTCACGCTCACCTGCACGCTGGCGTCGCCGTCTTTCAGACCCGTAAGATCCGAGGAAGGTACGGTGGCCGTCCAGTTGCCGTCGGCATCGACTTTGGCGGTGTAAGACTTGCCGCCAAAGGTGATGGTCACGGTCTGGTTCTCTTCCACATTGGAGGTGCTGCCGGAAAGCACCAGATCCGCGCCTTTCTCCGCCGCGTTAATCACGTCGTCGGTGGCGATGGCATCAATGCTGATCGCCACGGCTGCCAGATCGACGGTGACGTCGTGGCTGACAGAGACCGGGTTGCCCGCCGTGCTCTGACCCGCTACGGTGACGGTCACCGTGCCTGCGGCCAGAGCACCCACGTCTGCCGCCGGGATCGCCGCGGTCCAGGAGCCGTCTGCGAGTACCGACGCGGCATAGGTCTTGCCATTCACGGTGACGGTGAGCGTAGTCCCCGCCGCCAGCCCGTCGCTTGAGCCAGTGACGATAAGATTCTGACCATGCTCAATGCTGTTGATCACGTCGTCGCCCGCCACGGTATCCACGCGCAGCCCCGGCAGGCTGGCGTCGATAGTGATATCGCGCTCGCCCGTTCCCGTATTGCCATGGTTATTAGTGACGGTCGCTGACACCGTTAAATCGCCGTTGCCCAGCGCCGTCAGGACGGAATCCGGCACGTTGACGGACCAGCTGAGATCGCTCTGCACCGTCGCGGTATAGGTGTTGCCGCCGATGTTCACCATCACGGTGTTACCGATGTCCGCGTTCGCCACCTTACCGGTAATGGTCTGGCCTGCGGCCACTTCCGCCGCGTTGATGACGTTATCCCCCGCAACGGTGTTGATGGTGACGGTTGGCAGCGCGGTATCGACAAGCAGGTTCGTCGTAGTGCTGATGCTGTTGCCCACGCCGTTGGTGGCCGTCGCGCTCAGGGTGTAGCTGGCTTCACCGAGGCCTGACAGATCCGCAACCGGAACCGTCAGGCTCCAGGTGCCGTCTGAGCCAGTCGTCGCCGTGTAGCTTTTACCGTTCAGGGTCACGGTGACCATGGTGCCTTCCGCCAGGTTAGCGCTGGTGCCGCTGACGCTCAGATCCTGCCCTTTTTCTACCGCATTCAGCACGTTATCGCCGCTTATGGCGTTGAAGCTGACCGACGGCAGACCGGTATCGATGGTCACATTATGCGTGCCGCTGCCGGTGTTGCCCGCCGCGTCGGTGACTGATGCAGTGATGGTCGCGGTACCGTCGCTGAGGCCGGAAATGACGCTGGCCGGGACGCCCACGCTCCAGTTACCCGCCGCATCCAGCACGGTGGTGTACGACTGGCCGCCGATGGTGACGGTGACCTTATCGCCCGCCGCCGCGCCGGTGGCGGAGCCGCTGACGATCTGCGCCTGATTGTGTTCAGCCACGTTAATCACATCGTCGCCTGCAACGGTGTGGATGGTCACCGCAGGTACGGTGACGTCCACCGTCAGGGTGTGGTCAACCGACGCCGGGTTACCCGCCTTGTCGCTGACTGAGGCGGTGACCGTCACGCTGCCGTCGGTTAATCCTGCCAGATCCGCCGCCGGAACGTTCAGCGTCCAGCTGCCGTTCGCGCTGACGGTTGTGGTGTAATCTTTGCCGTTCAGCGACACGGTCACCGTCTGGCCCGCTTCGGCGGTACTGGTGCCGGAGATTGCCAGGTCAGACTGCGCTTCTGAGGCGTTCAGGATATCGTCTGTGGCAATCGTGTTGATGGTCACGGACGGCGCGGTAGCATCCACGCTGTACTCACGGCCCGCCGAGGCGCTGTTGCCGTTCACGTTGGTGACGCTCACCTGCACGCTGGCGTCGCCATCCTTCAGGCCAGCCAGATCCGCTGACGGCACGGTGTAAGTCCAGTTGCCGCTGTCGTCTACGGTGGTGGTGTAGATCCTGCCGTTCAGACTAATGGTCACGGTCTGCCCGGCTTCCACGTTGGTGGTCGCACCGGACAGCACCAGATCCGCGCCCTTCTCCGCCGCGTTGATCACGTCGTCGGTGGCAAGCGCATTGATGCTGATGGCAACGGTAGCCAGATCCACGGTCACATCGTGGCTGATGGTGATCGGATTACCCGCCGCGCTGTCGCCGGTAACGCTGATTTTCACGGTGCCTTCCGGCCACGCGCTCACGTCGGTGGACGGGATCGCCGCGCGCCAGGTGCCGTCTGCCAGTACCGTTGCCGCGTAATCTTTACCGTTGACGGTAACCGTCAGCGCCGTGCCCGGCGCCAGCCCGTCGCTGGAGCCTGAAACAATCAGGTTCTGCGCGTGCTCGATGGTGTTGACCACGTCGTCACCCGCCACGGTATTCACGCGCAGGCCCGGCAGGTTAGCGTCGATAGCGATCTCGCGTTCGCCGGTGCCGGTGTTGCCGTGGCCGTTGGTGACGGTCGCCGTCACGCTCAGGCTGCCGTTGCCGAGTGCGGTCAGCACGTCAGACGGCACGTTGACGGACCAGGACAGATTGTTCTGCACCGTTGCGGTGTAGCTGTGGCCGCCGATAGTCACGGTCACGGTGTTGCCCGCTTCGGCATTCGCCACGGTGCCGCTCAGGGTCTGGCCTGACGCCACTTCCGCCGCGTTGATGACGTTGTCGCCCGCCACGGTGTTGATGGTGACGGTTGGCAGCGCGGTGTCGACAAGCAGGTTCGCAGAACTGCTCACGCTGTTGCCCACGCCGTTGGTGGCCGTCGCGTTCAGGGTGTAGCTGGCCTGACCGAGACCGGCCAGATCCGCAGCCGGAACCGTCAGGCTCCAGGTGCCGTCTGAGCCAGTCGTTGCCGTGTAGTTTTTACCGTTCAGGGTCACGGTGACCACGGTGCCTTCCGCCAGGTTGGCGCTGGTGCCGCTGACGCTCAGATCCTGGCCTTTTTCAACGGCATTCAGGACGTTGTCATCGCTGATGGCGTTGAAGCTGACCGACGGCAGACCGGTATCGACGGTCACATTATGCGTGCCGCTGCCGGTATTACCCGCCGCGTCGGTGACTGACGCAGTGACGGTCACCGTACCGTCGCTGAGGCCTGAAATCACATTCGCCGGAACGCCCACGCTCCAGTTACCCGCCGCGTCCAGCACGGTGGTATAAGTCTGGCCGCCGATCGTGACGGTGACCTTATCGCCCGCCGCCGCGCCGGTGGCGGAGCCGCTGACGATCTGCGCCTGATTGTGTTCAGCCACGTTAATCACGTCGTCGCCTGCCACGGTGTGGATGGTCACTGCCGGAACGGTGACGTCCACCGTCAGGTTGTGGTCCACCGACGCCGGGTTACCCGCCTTGTCGCTGACGCTCGCGGTCACGGTGACGCTGCCGTCGGTTAATCCTGCAAGGTCACCTGCCGGCACGTTCAGCGTCCAGCTGCCATTCGCGCTGACGGTTGTGGTGTAATCTTTGCCGTTCAGCGATACGGTCAGCGTCTGGCCTGCTTCGGCGGTGCTGGTGCCGGAGATTGCCAGGTCGGACTGCGCTTCTGAGGCGTTCAGGATATCGTCTGTGGCAATCGTGTTGATGGTCACGGACGGCGCGGTAGCATCCACGCTGTACTCGCGTCCCGCAGACGCACTGTTGCCGTTCACGTTGGTGACGCTGACCTGCACGCTGGCATCACCGTCTTTCAGACCGGCCAGATCCGCAGACGGTACCGTGGCGGTCCATTTACCCTCAGCGTCCACCGTGGCGGTGTAGCTCTTGCCGCCGAAGGTGATGGTGACGGTTTGATTTTCCTCCACGTTCGAGGTGGTGCCGGAGAGCACCAGATCCGCGCCCTTCTCTGCGGCGTTGATCACGTCATCGGAAGCGATGGCGTCAATGCTGATGGCGACGTTTGCCAGATCCACCGTCACATCATGGTTGATAGTCACCGGATTGCCCGCGCTGCTCTGGCCTTCAACGGTCACGGTGACCGTGCCTGCGGCAAGGGCACTCACGTCCGCAGAAGGGAGCGCCGCGCTCCAGGTGCCGTCTGCCAGCACGGTGGCCGGATAGGTTTTGCCGTTAACGGTGATGGTCAGCGCTGTGCCCGCCGTCAGGCCGTCGCTTGAACCCGTGATAATCAGATTCTGCCCGTGTTCGATGCTGTTAATCACGTCATCGCCCGCTACGGTGCCCACGCGCAGGCCCGGCAGATTCGCGTCGATAGTGATATCGCGCTCGCCGCTGCCGCTGTTGCCCACGCCGTTAGTGACGCTGGCGGTCACAGTCAGATCGCCATTGCCCAGCGCGGTGAGCACAGATCCCGGTACGCTGACGGACCAGGTGAGATTGTCCTGTACCGTTGCGGTGTAGCTGTGGCCGCCAACAGACACAGTCACGGTGTTGCCCGCTTCGGCATTCGCCACGGTGCCGCTCAGGGTCTGGCCTGACGCCACTTCCGCTGCGTTGATCACGTCGTCGCCCGCCACGGTGTTGATGATGACGCCAGGCAGCACGGATTCCACGTTCACGGTGTGTGAGGTGCTGGAGCTGTTGCCGACGCTGTCCGTCGCGGAGGCCGACACGGTGTAAAGCGCTTCACCCAGTTGCCCCACCTCGCTCGCCGGAACGGTTGTGGTCCATTGGCCATTGGTGTCCACCGTGGCGCTGTACGCTTTGCCGTTGAGCATCACGGTGACCACCGCGCCCGCTGCCAGCCCGGAAGCCGTACCTGTGATGGTCAGATCCTGCGTTTTCTCGCTGCTGTTGATCACATCGTCACCGGACACGGTGTCAATGGTCAGCACCGGCGCGGTGAGATTGACTTCAACCTCGTGCGTTGTGCTGTTGCTGTTTCCGGCCTTATCGGTCAGCGCCGCGGTGATGGTGTGATCCCCGGCGGTCAGGGCACTCACGTCCGCCGCAGGCACGCCCACGCTCCACCTGCCGGAAGCGTCCAGGGTCGCGGTGTAATCTTTGTTATTGATGGTGACAGTCACCACGTCGCCCGCCGCCGCACCGGTCACGGACCCGGTGACAATCAGCGCCTGCGCATGCTCGGCGCTGTTGATCACGTCGTCGTCGGAAACGGTGTTAATGGTCAGCTGTGGCACCGTGGTATCCACCAGCACATCGCGATCCGCCGAGGCCGGGTTACCCGCCTTATCCGCGACGGCTGCCGTGATGGTGTAATCGCCGTCGGTAATCGCGCCGACATCCGCAGACGGTACGGTGACGCTCCAGCTGCCGTTCGCCTGTACGGTGGTGGTGTAGTCCACGCCGTTCAGCGTCACGGTCACGGTCTGACCCGCTTCGGCGTTGGAGACACCGTTAATCACCAGATCCTGCTGCGCTTCGGCCGCGTTGATGATGTTGTTGTCGCTGACGATCTCGATGGACACCGTCGGCGCGGTGGCGTCCACGCTGTACTCGCGGCCTGCCGAGGCGCTGTTGCCGTTCACGTTGGTGACGCTGACCTGCACGCTGGCGTCGCCGTCTTTCAGTCCGCCCAAATCGGCAGACGGTACGGTCGCCGTCCAGTTGCCGCTGGCATCCACCGTCGCGGTGTACAACTTGCCGCCGAAGGTGATGGTAACGGTCTGGTTTTCTTCCACGTTGGTGGTCGAGCCAGACAGCACCAGGTCCGCGCCTTTCTCAGCCGCGTTGATTACGTCGTCCGAGGCAATCGGATTAATGCTGATGGCGACTGCCGCCAGATCCACTTTCACGTCGTGGCTGATGGAAACCGGGTTACCCGCCGCGCTCTGGCCGTCAACGATCACGGTGATTGTGCCTGCGCTCAGTGCGCCGACGTCCGCCGCCGGAATAGCCGCCGTCCAGGTGCCGTCTGCCAGCACGGTTGCCGCGTAGGTTTTGCCGTTGACGGTGACCGTCAGCGCCGATCCGCTCGCCAGCCCGTCGCTGGAGCCGGTGATAATCAGGTTTTGACCATGCTCGATGCTGTTGATCACATCGTCGCCTGCCACGGTATCCACGCGCAGGCCCGGCAGGCTGGCATCAATCGTGATGTCGCGTTCGCCGGTGCCGGTGTTGCCGTGGCCGTTGGTCACGCTGGCGGATACGGTCAGATCGCCGTTACCGATAGCGGTTAAAACGTCAGACGGCACGTTAACCGCCCAGCTCAGGTCATCCTGAACCGTCGCGGTATAGGTGTTGCCTCCGATACCGATCGTGACAGTGTCACCGCTCGCCGCGCCGCTCACTTTCCCGCTCAGGGTTTGTCCGGAAGCCACTTCCGCCGCATTAATCACGTCGTCGGTGGCAACCGCATTAATGGTGACCTGCGGCAGCGCGCTGTCGACCAGCACGCTATGGCTGGTGTTCGCGCTATTACCCGCGGTATCAGTCACGCTGGCCGTCACGCTGTAGCTCGCTTCGCCCAGTGCCGAGACGTTCGCCGCCGGAACGGTGACGCTCCAGTTACCGCTGGCATCGGTGGTGGCGGCGTAACTGATACCGTTCAGGGTTACGGTGATGTGGGTCCCGTCCGGCTGGTTACTGGTGCCGGAGATCAGCAGGTCCTGGCTTTTTTCGGTCGCGTTGATCACGTCGTCAACCGCCAGGGTATTGATGGCAATCACCGGCGCGGTCAGGGAGACGTCAAACGCGTGCGTCGCGCTGGTGCTGTTGCCCGCTTTATCGGTGAGTGTCGCGGAAATCGTCTGGTCGCCGTTAACGAGCGCGCCCACGTCCGCCGCCGGAACGCCCACGCTCCAGTTACCGGCAGCGTCCAGCATTGCGGTGTAGTCTTTGCCGTTCAGGGTCAGGGTAATCACATCCCCCGCCTGCGCGCCCGTCACCTTGCCGGTGACAATCAGCGCCTGGCCGTGCTCGGCAATATTAACAATGTCGTCGCCCGCCACGCTGTTGAAGGTAATCTGCGGCACGGTGGTGTCGACCAGCACGGACGCCCCCGCGCTGGCCGGGTTGCCCGCTTTATCGGACACGGTCGCCGTGACCGCCGCGCTGCCGTCGGTGATGCCTGCCATATCCGCCGCCGGTACGTCCAGCGTCCAGCTGCCGTTTGCCTGCACCTGGGCGGTGTACTGATTGCCGTTGAAGGTCACGGTGACCGTCTGGCCCGCTTCGGCAGTCGACGTCCCGCTCAGGGTCAGATCCTGCGCCGCCTCTGCCGCATTCAGCATGTTGTCGCCGCTGATGGTGTTGATGGTGACCGCAGGCGCGGCGGTATCGACGCTGAATGCCTGCGAGGAAGAGGCCGCGTTGCCGTTCACGTTGGTGACGCTGACCTGTACGCTGGCGTCGCCGTCCTTCAGGCCGCTCAGATCGGCAGCCGGTACGGTGCAGGTCCAGTCGCCGTTGGCATCGACCGTCGTGGTCCAGGTTTTACCTGCAAAGATAATGGTAACGGTCTGGCCCGCTTCAACGTTCGAGGAGGAGCCGGACAGCACCAGATCCTGGCCTTTTTCTGCCGCGTTAAGCACGTTGTCGTCCGTCACGCTGTTGATGCTTATCGCCACCGGGGCGAGATCGACATCCACAACGGTACCGATATTCACCGGGTTGCCGGAGGTATCCTGCGCGCTGGCGCTGATGGTGAGCGACCCGTCCGCCCACCGGGAGACGTCGGCGGCCGGAACCGCAGCCTGCCAGCTGCCATCCGCCAGTACAGAGGCGGAATAACTCTTGCCGTTGATGGTCACGGTGACGGTGCTACCCGCCGCCAGGTCGGTGCTGGTGCCGGAGATAACCAGGTTCTGCGCGTGTTCAATAACGTTAATGACGTCGTCACCGGCGACGGTATCAATGCGCAGGCCGGGCAGCTGGGCGTCAATGGTGATAGCCAGGGAAGACGATCCGGTATTGCCGTGCGCGTTCGTCACGCTGGCCGATACGGTCAGGTCGCCGTTGCCGAGCGCGGTTAACTGACTCTGGGTTAACGGCAGGCTCCAGGTGAGATCGTCCTGTACGGTAGCCGTGTATGTCTGCCCGCCGAGGATAATCGTGACGGTATCGCCCGATGCCGCGTTAGAAACCTTTCCGGTCAGGGTTTGCCCTGCGGCCACTTCCGCCGCGTTGATGATATTGTCGCCCGCGAAGTTGTTGAGGGTCACAACCGGCAGCGAGCTGTCCACCAGCACATCGTGCGTGGCCGCGGCGCTGTTGCCCACATTATCGGTGACGCTCGCCGTCACGGTGTAATTGGCTTCACCCAGCGCGCTCACCGCAGAGGCGGGGACGGTAACGCTCCAGTTGCCGCTGGCGTCGGTGGTGGCGGTGTAGTTGATACCGTTCAGATTAACGGTGATGGTGGTTCCTTCCGGCTGGTTGCTGGTGCCGGAAAGCAGCAGATCTTCGCCCTTCTCTGCCGCATTGATCACGTCATCCGCGGCCAGCGTGTTAATACCGATAACGGGCGTCACAGTATTGACCACCACATCCACTGAACTGCTGCCGGTGTTGCCGGATTGGTCGGTCACGGAAACGTTAATGGTCCAGGTGCCGTCCGTCAGCCCCTGAACGACGGACGCAGGCAGGCCGAGGCTCCAGTTGCCTGCCGCATCCACCACGGTGGTGTAGTCCACGTTATTGATGGTGATGATGACCAAATCACCCGCCGCCGCGCCGGTGACGGAGCCGCTCAGGATCTGCGCCTGAGCATGGGCCAGCTGGTTAACGGTGTTGGTGTCGGTGACGAAATCGTTGATGGTCACCTGCGGCACGGTGGCATCCACCAGCCCAACGCGGTCCGCGCTGCTGCTGTTGCCCGCCACGTCGCTGACGGTGGCCGTCACGGTGACATTGCCATCGCTCAGCGCGCTAACGTCGGCGGCAGGCACGTTCAGCTGCCAGCGACCGTCCGCCTGGACCGTGGTCTGGTAAGATTTACCATTCAGCGTCACGGTGACCGTCTGGCCCACTTCAGCGGTTGTGCTGCCGCTGAGCATCAGATCCTGCTGCGCTTCTGCCGCATTAATGATGTTGTCGTCGGTCAGGTTATCAAGCGTAATGGCTGGCGGCTGCGTATCGACGATCACCACGCGTGAAGCGTCCGCGCTGTTGCCGTTGACGTTAGTCACGCTGACGCTCACCTGCGCCCGCCCGTCGATCAGCGTTTCCATCGCGCTCGCCGGAACGGTCAGGCGCCAGGAGCCGTCCTGCTGCACCTGTGCGGTAAAGGTTTGATCCGCGAATTTCACCACCACGGTCTGCCCGGCCTCCACGCCCTGCGTCTGACCAGAAAGCGTGACATCCGCGCCTTTTTCCGCCGCGTTCAGCATATCGTCAGTGGTTACGGTATCGATGGTGACGGCCACCGCGTTCAGGTCAAGCTCGATCGGGTGTTCAGCCGCCACGGTGTTGCCCCAGGCATCTTCCGCACTGACGCTGACGGTCATGCCTCCCGCCGTCCATGCCTGAAGATCTGCCGCCGGCACGCCAATCTGCCAGTTGCCGCTGGCGTTAACCGTGGTGACGTATTCGACATTATTGATGGTAACGGTGATCTGTGTGCCTTCAGCCAGATGAGTGCTGGAGCCGGTGACGGCCAGATCCTGCTGCTGCTCGATGGCGTTAATCACGTCATCGCCAGAGATCGTGTTCACGCGCAGGCCCGGCAGTTCGGCGTTGATGTTGATATCACGTTCGCCGGTGCCGGTATTGCCGTGCGCATTGGTGACAGAGGCGCTGAAGGTTAAATCGCCGTCGCCAAACACCTGGAGGTCGGCCGATGGGATCGTCACGCTCCATTTCAGGTCGCTGCCAACCGTCGCGGTGTAGCTCTTGCCGCCCACGGTGACAGAGACAGTATCGCCCGCCGCCGCGCCGGTGACGCGTCCGCTGAGGGTTTGGTCAACCGCCGCTTCGGCGTTATTGACCAGGTTATCCCCGGCAAAGGTGTTGACGATCACCTGCGGCAGCGCGGTATCGACCAGCAGATTCGCCTCGGCGGAGCCGCTATTACCCACGCTGTCGGTGCCGCTGACGCTGACGGTGTACAGGGTATTCGCCAGATCCAGCACGTCGGAGACCGGTACCTGAACGGACCAGCGACCGTTCTCAACGGTAGTCTGATAGTTAACGTTGTTCAGCGTCACGGTGACAGCGCTGCCGTTCGGCAGATTACTGGTCCCGCTCAGGCTCAGGGGCTGCATGGCCTCCTGCGCATTCAGGACGTTATCCTGGCTGATGGGGTCAAGGGTAAATTCCGGCGGGTTGCCGCTCAGCGTAATGCCGTGCGTCGCGCTGCCGGTGTTGCCCGCCGCATCGGTCACGGCGACCGTAATGCTGTGGCTACCTTCCCCCAGCACGCCAATGACGGAGGCAGGCACGCCGACGCTCCAGCTGCCGTCCGCCTGGACGACACCGGTAAAGGTCTTGCCGCCAACGGTCACGGAGACAACGTCGCCCTCCGCCGCGCCGTTCGCCTGGCCGGAAATAATCTGCGCCTGCCCCTGCTCGCTGGTGTTCAGAATGTCGTCGCCCGCGACGGTGTTGATGGTGACCACCGGCGCTGCGGTATCGACCGTGAAATCGGCGGTGGTGGTGGACCCGTTACCCGCTTTGTCGCTGACGTTTACCGTCAGGGTGTGCTCGCCGTTAGCCAGCGCCTGTACTTCACTGGCCGGAAGCGTAACGGACCAGGTGCCGTCGCTGCCCACGGTCGCCGTGTGATTTTTGCCGTTCAGCGTGACCGTCACAATCTGGCCCGCTTCCGCATCGGTTTTCCCGGTCAGCGTCAGCGGCTGATTATGTTCAGCCGCGTTGATGATGTTGTCCTGGGCGATCGTGTCGACAGAGATCACTGGCGAGGCGGTATCGACGCCAATCGTCTGACTGCCGGACACGGTGTTGCCCGCCGCGTCTTTACCGCTGACGTTGACCGTCCAGGTGCCATCGCCCAGCGCCTGTGCGTCGGCAGCAGGCACCTTCACGCTCCATGCGCCGTTTGCCCCCACTTCTGCGGTATAGGTTTTACCGTTGAGCGTGACGGTAAGCGTCGTTCCCTGCGCCAGGTTTTTGCTGGTGCCGGACAGCGTAAAGCCCGCGGCCTGCTCGCTGGCGTTGATCACGTTATCGCCCGCTGTGGTGGCGAGCGTCACGCTGGCATCCGCTGTAGAAACGGTTACGGTGATACTGCCCGCTGAGGTCGTTTTACTGCCGTCGATCTGCACGACGGACCAGGTATGCTCCCCGTCGGCCTGGGTCGGGAGTGTTACCGTCCAGGTGCCGTCCTTCGCGACCATGGTGCTGGCGATAGTGCTGCCGCTGCCGTCTTTAACCTGAATGGTCGCGCCCGGCTGCCCGGTACCGCTGAAGGTGGGGGTGTTGTCATCCGTGACCGCTTTTGCACTCAGCACGCCCTGCTTGTCACCCGCGTTGTCCGTCAGCAAAAATGTCGGCGTGGCGCTTTCGACTTCTTTTGTATTATCAATAACTTTGGTTTTGGTTTCGCCATCGCCGCCGTGAGCCAGCAGTGCGCCGATCGCACCGCCCCCTAACGCCGCACCGGCAATCCAGCCCCACGGCGCATCGCTTAAGACGCTTCCCTGCTCCAGGAAAGGTTCAATGCTGCTAATGGGTGCAGCCTGGGCGGTTAATTCGGTGGCGGCAACGCCTGATGCTTCCCCGGCATCGGCAAATGATATATGCGTCAGCTCCTGGTTATCGTTAAATACCAGTTCGGAATGATTATGGGTTTCCGTGTCTTCGACAAAATAATTATTGCAGCGGATCACGCTGCCATCTTTCATATAAATGAGGAGGTCATTCCCCTGGCGGACATAACGCACCACGTCCTGAGCAGAACCCTGAATTTCAATCACGCTCGGTGAGGAAATAGAGACCGAGAGATTCCCTTCACCGGTTAATTTCGTCTTCTCTGCCGTTTTGCGAATGATGACATCAACAACTTTTGCGGTACTCATATTCTTCTCCTTGCAGGTGCGCGTATTCCTGTGGATATGTCCACCAGAGGGATGTAGCTATCCTTGGGAAAAATCACCCATTATTGTCTGACTTATTTCGCGCAGAAAGGCGCGCCTTTTTTTAACTTAAATCAGGTAATTTCGCGGCAGCGTTTTTCTCTATTCCGATAAGCGGCATGAGATTATCCACCGCGGAGGCGTAATTAATCGCCGCACTCCAGCCATCGTATTCAGCCATTATTTTCGCTGAGGTGGCAGACCAGACATCCTGCTCCATGCTGAGCAGATCGTTAATGCTGCGCTTGCTCAGGGTATATTCATTTTTGTAGACATCGCGGGCGCGCAACGCATTTTCCAGCTGACGTTTCCCGGCTTCCATTCGTCCTCGCGCCCCGGTCCAGTCGGCCTGTGCGACGGAGGCTTTTTGCAGGACATCAAAACGGGCCTGATCAACCTGGGACGATGCCATTGCCCTTGCGCCCTCGGCCTGACGGACGCGCGCCGAGACCGCGCCGCCCTGATAAAGCGGTGCGTCAATATTGAGCTGGATCTGATCATCCCAGTACGCGCGATTATCAGACTCATAGCGGGTGCGGCCCCCTTTCAGGCTTAAGGTCGGCCAGTGCTGAGACTTCGCGGTTTCTACGCCGTACTGGGCTGAACGCTCCATGTTCTGCGCGGCCATCACCGTTGGGATCAGTGAATAATCAATCCGATTGAGAGAATCCGGCTCCACGGCCAGACCACCCGGAACCGGTGAATAGCGTTCAGCCTGTATGCCAGTTAACACCGCCAGCCGCGCGCGGGCGCTGTTCAGGGACGCATTGTACTGCTCTACCGTCGCCTGCATCCCGGCGATACGGGTGCGGGTCTGAAGCTCATCAGAGGTGGAGCTTACGCCAGCATCGGCGCGGAGTTTTGCCAGCTGCTCAACGTTTTTAAGCGCCTGCACGTTCTCTTTTGCCGCCTGCAACAGATCGCTGTAGCGTTTTACTTCCACATAGCTGAGGGCCGTTTTTTCCGCGACGGCAGACATCGTGCTCATCAGCTGGTAGCGATAGCTGTCACGCTGAGCTGAAGACTGGCTGATGCTGTTATTGGTCTTGCCAAAATCGTACACCAGCTGCGTCAGGCTCAGGCCCCAGGCTGCGGAATTTCGCAACGATCCGCTCGAATCGGTGGTCTGGCTGTGACCCGTACTCCCGTTCAGGGCTATTTGTGGCATCCAGCCACTGCGCGCTTCGTCTATTTGCGCCTGGCCGATCCCCAGCTGTGCCGCCTGCTGGCTCACCGAGGGGTCGCGATCGAGAGCGAAAAGAATACTTTCTTTCATCGTCATTGCCGCAACGGGAGATATCCCCGCCTGGCCGTTATTTGCATTAGCCGCAGTCACCACCAACGAAATTAAGGTCAGGGAGGCAGATAGTCTGAGTAACCTGTTATTGCATTTCATCTTCATAATATCCCCCGACTCCAGGTGATAGCCAAATAAATACCCAGGAAGAGGTACAAATAATTCTCCAGAAATCCCTTACTCCTTCTCGATTAATTCGGGTAATAGTTCCCCAAACCCATTTCAATTGAGATGAGAGCCGTTCAATCTATTTTTCTTTTAAGAATTTACTTAAATATTTATTGATTCGCAGCATAACAAAATGTGATATGAGCAACCACACCCGCGATGTTAACGTGGTGTTACAAATAAGAAAAAAGATGGGTTTTCCGGACAAAGCGTTATAAAAGACCTTTCAGATGAAACAAATAAACCCCCTGTAATATAAAGAAAATTCTAAAATGCCCTGGTGTACATTTTTGCGTTAATTTCACCCCGAATCAGACACAAAGATTTTCAAAGAAATGTCAATTTAAGTAATCCAGCGAATAAAATTGAATTATTTTACTTTAAAAACAAAAACCGATAGAGATATGCAC